>JAZSBL010000018.1:0-37781 GCA_045602385.1 Eubacteriales bacterium
GATTGTAAATAAAACATATGCACTAGAACAATCCCTCCGTCTTGCTTCGCAATCCACCTCCCTTTACACAAGGGAGGCTTACGCAAAGCGTAATCCAAACGAATTTTACAGCCGTGGACACCCCGATAAATCAAAATTTGACGGGGCGGTTTCGTCCCGTATTTTTGTGCATTATATGAAACTAACTTTAAAGATATTATTAAATTCAGAAAAACTCCTTGACAATCAAGGCGCGCTGATATATAATTACGATATGTAATTATGCTTTTTTATCGGTTGGAGAGTGAAAAATGAAGAAAATAGACGTTCTTGTGAATTCCTTGTTATATGCTGTGGCTATGCTTGTTTCTTGCATAGTCGTTATGCTTGCGGAGACCCTTATAACGCGCGTTCTCGGAACTATGTTCGTTCTCACTCCCCTTGCCCTATGCATTATTCGCGCCGCCGTCTACACCCCCGGCGTTGCCGCTCTGCTTGGTATATTAGCATACAGAGAGGGCTATCACGCCGCTTATTTCGGGGTGGCAGAGACTGCTATATCCGCCGCGATCGCTTCCCTTGCGCACTTTCTTTTCGCCCTGCTCTTTAATTTTGAGGCATTCGCCTCGGGCGGCGTCAAGTTCGTTGCCGCGCTTGTGAAATTCGGCGGCAAGCTAAATATCAAGAGCTTCTCAGGCGAGCTTAAGGCGGCCGACTCCATTCCTTTCTTCTTTCTGTTCGCGCTTCTCTACCTTGCGGTAATGATAGCTTGCGGCAGGCTTGGCGCGAAGGCAAGGATCAAGTCCCGTAAGGAGCTTACAGGCTCTGCGACAACCGAAGAATAAGTCCGAAAGGTAAAAACTGTAGAATGATACTCGAAAACAAGGATTTTAAAGTGATAATCGGTAAGAATATACCCGAAACAAGCGCCCCCGTAAAGCCCGAGGTTGAGGACAAGCAGGAGCTTCTTTACAGCATTGCGCAGGCTATACGCGAGGGCGGATACAATCCCGTATCCCAGCTTGTCGGCTACATTATCTCCGACGACCCGACACATATTTCAAACTACAACAACGCCCGCACTCTGATCAGTCGCATAGACCGCGACGAGCTGCTTGAGGATATGGTCAACACCTACCTGGCAGAGCTTGAAAAGAAGTACGGCGAAGGTGACCAGAATAATGACTGACATTTTAAACAAGATCACTATCTACACCGACAAGGGAATTGAGGACAAGCTCCCCTTCTCCTCCACGGTGTTGGCTCTTGGCACCTTTGACGGTGTGCATATCGCCCACAGGCGTCTTATTGATGAGGCTCAGGCGTTGCGCCTGAGGCTTTCAGCAAGCGCGGTCGGGGCATGGTGCTTTGTAAAGAGCCCCGCCTCCCTCATACGCGGCATCGATATTCTGACGCTTACCGAAAAGGAAGATAAGATCCGCCTCTTGCTGGACGCGGGCGCGGATTTCGTGGTTTGCGCGGAATTTGAGGATTTCAGGACCATGTCCGCGGAGGATTTCGTCCGCGAGGTCCTTATTTCCACTCTCGGCTGTATCGGCGCGGTATCGGGCTACGATCACCGCTTCGGGTACATGGGCCGCGGTAACTCAAGTCTGCTTGAGGCTATATTCGGCAAGGAAAACACTGTGACCGTGCCAAAGGTCACGCTTGACGGTGAGGAGGTAAGCTCGACTGCCATCCGTGAGCATATCAAAAACGGCGAGATAGAGATCGCCAACGCGATGCTCTCCCGCCCGCTCTCATTTACCTCTCCCGTTCTGTCGGGCAAGCAGCTTGGCAGAAGGCTTGGATTTCCTACCGCAAATCAGCCTATCCCGCAAGGACTTTCCTCTATCCGTCACGGTGTTTACGCTACGCGTTGCATTTTTGAGGACGGTCAGAGCTACATCGGTGTTTCCAATATCGGCGTGCGTCCGAGCATCAGATCAGGCGACGATCACTCTGTCAATGCCGAGACCTATATTATCGGATTTGACGGCGAGCTTTACGGCAGTATGTTGACCCTTGAGCTTTGCGCTTATCTGCGCGAGGAGAAAAAATTTTCCTCTCTTGACGAGCTTACCGCCGCTATTGAGCAGGACAAAAACAGTTGTATTGAATTTTTCGGCTCACTTGAGCGATAACCAAATAAAATAAGGAGGACGCTATAATGAAAAAACGGTATTCGTTGCGGGCATTCAGCCTGATCGCGATCGTGTTTATTCTGGCATCCTCCCTTTTCGTTTTTCCTTCAGCAGCGGCGAGCGAGCCTACTCCCCCCACGCCCGAAAACTGCCGCGCGGCATGCCTTTTCGACAAGACACACAACAAAATGCTTGTAATGACCAACGAGGACGTTCAGCTGAACACCTCGACAAGCGCAAAGGTCATGATGGGCCTTCTTGCCTGCGAGATGCTCTCCGACAGGCTGGAGGAAACGGTGACTGTCACCGCAGGCATGCTACAGGGAGAAAACAACTACGCCAGCAAAATGAATCCCCCGCTTGCCGTGGGCGAGGAGATAAAAATAATCGATCTGATTTACGGCGCGATATGCGGCTCACACAACGATGCCTGCTATGCCGTTTCCGCTCTTTGCGCGGGAAGCTATCAGGAATTCGCCAATCTTATGACCGACCGTGCAAGATCGCTTGGCGCGACCTCAACAAAATATACCAATCCCCTGGGATACCCCGACAATTCCGCGATGGTGACAACTCTTGCGGACACCTTGAAAATAGCTCTTGCGGCATCCGAAAACGAGCTTTATATGGAGATTTCCTCCGCAAAAAGTCATGCTGTCCCCGCTACCAACCTAAGCGGCGCGCGCACCGTTTACAACCGCAACTACCTTATATCCTCACGAAGTACTCAAGCATATTACAATGCCGCGTGCCACGGCATGAATGCCGGTATCTCAAGCGATGCGAGCGGATGGAGCGTTATTACTCTCGCGCGAGACGAGGGTGTTGAGTATATCTGCATCGTCCTTGGCGGCGCGGAAAATCCGGAGGACGGACGCATATACGCTTACGACACCGCTAACAAGCTGATCAAGTGGGCTTGCTCCACCTACAATATGTACAAGATCTACGATGCCGGAACGGTCATTGGCACCGCCGACGTGGGCATGACGTCTCTCGGCTCCGCCAAGATCGATTACGCGACTATGGAGGATCTGAGCATCTATATTCCCAATCACTCGAATCCCGACGTTTCATACCGCGTTGAATACGACACAGACAAGCTTGCAGCGCCTATAAAGGCGGGCGAGCGGATAGGCGTGGTAAAGGTCTACTCTGACGGTCAGCTTGTGGGTGAGTGCCCTGTAGCTCTGACCGAGGACTGCGAAGCGAACTCGGTTATGAAGGTTATTTCCGTGATCGGTGAATACACCAAAAGCCGCGCTTTTCTGGCAACGCTTATCTGTTTTTTTATCCTTTTGCCTATAACGCTTATTTTTAAGAGCAAGCGCGGAGTTAAGCGCGGAAAATACAGAAGATATTAAATTAAAAAACAGGCAGACCGAAACGGTCTGCCTATATTTATTTTGCTTGATCTTATGCCTTCTCTCCGTCCTCTGCGACACCCTTGATGGATGCAACAAGTCCTGCGATGTTCTGTATCTCGGAGGGGATAATGATCTTGGTTGCCTTTCCGTCTGCGACCTTTTCAAAGGTCTCAAGGCTCTTGATTGCTATCATTCCCTCGCCGGGTTTAGCCTCGTTGATCATTCTGATACCGTCTGCGGTAGCCTGCTGGATCTTGAGGATTGCCTCTGCCTCACCCTCTGCTCTCAGCACCTGTGACTGCTTCTCTGCCTCGGCTTTCAGTATCTGCGACTGCTTTTCTGCCTCTGCACCGAGGATCTTGGACTGCTTCTGTCCCTCTGCAACGAGGATGGCAGAATTCTTTTCTCCTTCTGCGCGAAGGATCGCTTCTCTTCTCTCGCGCTCCGCCTTCATCTGCTTTTCCATCGCATCCTGTATCTCCTTGGGAGGAATGATATTCTTAAGCTCAACGCGGCTTACCTTGATGCCCCAAGGATCTGTTGCCTCGTCAAGAATAGCGCGCATCTTGGAGTTGATGATGTCGCGGGAAGTAAGCGTGCTGTCAAGCTCCATCTCACCGATAATATTACGGAGAGTTGTAGAGGTGAGGTTCTCGATAGCGGTCATGGGTGTTGCATGACCGTAGGTATAGAGCTTTGCATCGGTTATCTGATAGAATACGACGGTGTCTATCTGCATTCTTACGTTATCCTTTGTGATAACGGGCTGGGGTGGGAAGTCTGCGACCTGCTCCATCTTATTGATCTTCTTTGCAATTCTGTCAACGAAGGGGATCTTGAAATGCACGCCCGTTCCCCACGTGGTGTAGTATCCGCCCAAGCGCTCGATTACGTACGCTCTTGCCTGCGGTACGACGTGGATATTGGAGATAACGGTGATGATTACGATTATTGCAAGTATTGCGGGGATAATGATCCATTCCATAGTGTTATTCCTTTCTGTCTATAAAAATATTTTAAGCGCGCTTACAGATAAGCTTTACGCCCTTGATCTCTACGATTATAACTATCTCGCCGACAGCTGCACTCTCGGAGTCGCTCTCCATTCTGGCGGTCCACACCTGTCCGTTGACCTTGACCGCTCCGCGATCCTCGGCGTTGACGATATCCTCCTCTACCTTGGCACTGTGGCCGATGAGCAGATCGGTATCGGTCTTTTCTTTGCCGACGTTTTTTACCAGATACTTTTTAAGAACCGTTTTGGCAAGAACCAGAAACAGCGTGGAGAGTGTGATGAATACGATTATCTGTATCCACCATTCAACCTGACACAGTGCCAAAACAAGCGAGGCGACCGCGCCCGGCATAAACCACATTGCAACCATCTCACAGGTCTCTGCCTCTGCCCAAAGGGCAATTATAAATACGACTGCCCATACTATAGCCCAACCGTAAATATCCATATTTCCTCTGACCTCTCTTTCATATATTGCGAGCTTATGAGAAAACTTGCAGCCTCCTTTTCCCTTTGCTCTACCTTGATTATGTTATACCACGCGGTCACTTGACTGTCAATAGCATTCGCGCGAAATATTGCACAAACTTTCCTTTCCCCAACAGTATATTCTGCACAAATGCCTCATCAGATAGGGCAAACGTGACACTTGAGTCGGCAAAAATCCGTCAAATTGATTAAATATTCGCGCGCGGGCGTGCAATGTTTTATATATATATGCAAATATTATAAAAACATGGGCGAAATGACGTAAAAGGTGTTGTTTTAAGGGACAAAGTGTGATATAATTTAAGATGTATAATTATTTTCACGCGAGGTACACCAAAATGAAATATCTTGTTCTCATTCCCGACGGAATGGCAGACGAAAAAATAGAGGCTCTTGGCAACAAAACTCCCATGGAGGCGGCAGACAAGCCCACGACCGATATGCTCGCGGCGCGCGCTTTGGTCGGTACAGTTTCTAACGTGCCCTCGGGCATGGTTCCCGAAAGCGATACCGCAAATATGGCTATCCTTTCCTTTGACCCCAAGGTGTATTCCAAGGGTCGCTCCCCTCTTGAGGCGATGAGCATGGGCCTTACCATGGAGGAGGATCACGTTGCTTACAGATGCAACATCGTTACTCTCTCTGACGAGGGCGAGTACGACGAGAAGATAATGCTTGACCACAGCGCCGACGAGATCACCACCGCAGAGGCAGACGAGCTGATCAAGGCTCTTGACGCCGCTCTCGGCAACGACATTCTTCACTTCTACACGGGCGTAAGCTACCGTCACTGCATTCTCTGGCACGGCGGTAACGACAAATATAACTTTATGCGCCCCCACGACATTCTCGGTCAGTGCATAAAGGATCATCTCCCCCACGGCGAGGACGGCAAGGTCTTCTACGAGCTTATGCGCAAGAGCTGGGATATCCTCAATCACCACCCCGTAAACGAGGCAAGACGCGCGCGCGGACTCCGTCCCGCAAACTCTATCTGGCTCTGGAGCCCCGGCAAGAAGCCCGCTCTTCCCTCCTTTAAGGAAAAATGGGGACTTAAGGCTGCCGTTATCTCTGCGGTCGACCTTATCAAGGGTATCGGTATCTGCGCCGAAATGACATCCATTGACGTTGAGGGCGCGACAGGTAACGTTCACACTAACTATGAGGGCAAGGCAGAGGCCGCTATCAATGCTTTCAAGGATGGCTACGAGTACGTTTACGTTCACGTTGAGGGCCCCGACGAGTGCGGTCACCGCGCGGAGACCGACAACAAGGTGCTCTCGGTTGAGCTTATAGACAAGAAGATACTCAAGCCCGTTTACGAATATCTCGCGGCTTCGGGCGAGGACTTCAAGATAATGATCCTTCCCGATCACCCCACTCCCGTTCGTCTTCGCACGCACACCATTGACCCCGTTCCTTTTATGATCTACTCATCAAGCGAGGACAAGTCGGGCGTAGCATGCTTTACAGAGGACAGCGCGCGTGATACCGGTCTTTACATAGAGTCGGGATACACTCTTATGGAGCTTCTCACTCAAAAATAAAATTCAGCCGACAAGGCATGGAGATAATATGGAAAACAACAATCAGGATTTACGGCCCGACGAGCTTGCGCCCGATGAGGTCGAAAATCAGGACGTAACATACGCCGAGGAAAGCTCCGAGGCGGTAAATAACGAGGTAGCCGAGGTGGCTGAGGAGACTGAGGAGACTGAGGAGACTGAGGAGGTCGAGGGCGAGGACCGAGAAAAGCGCGGACGCGCGTTTCTCTCCGCCATTTACGACTACGCAGAAATATTTGCTGTATCGATAATTGCGGTCATCATTGTGTTCTCCTTCTGCTTCAGGCTATGCCAGGTAGACGGTCACTCGATGCACAACACTCTTGACAATGAGGAGAGGATCATCGCTTGCGATCTTTTCTATACCCCCAAGCAAGGTGACATTGTGGTGTTCCACCTTGTAAACGACACCTTCCACCGCCCTCTTGTCAAAAGAGTTATAGCTACCGAGGGACAGACGGTCGAGATCAACTACACCGACAAGAAAATATACGTTGACGGTGTCCTATACGACGACAAGCATGCCTACATTGAGGGCGGCGACTATCTTATCAAGTTTGATTTTGACGCGTCCTATATGTCCTACGAGGACGGCAAGCTTTACTACCGCGCCACCGTGCCTGAGGACAAGGTCTTCGTGCTTGGTGACAACCGCAACAACTCCACCGACTCCAGAAGCACCTACGTCGGCTTCGTTGACGAGGACTGTATACTCGGAAAGGCTATTCTGCGCCTTTCACCATTTACTGTTTTTGATTGATAAATAATAATTCGGAGGTTCAAAATGCCCTCAGAAATAATACAGTGGTTTCCCGGCCACATGGCCAAGACAAGGAGAATGATCTCGGAAAATCTCAAAAACGTTGACGTCGTTATTGAGATCCTTGACGCGCGCATTCCCCTTTCATCAAGAAACCCCGAAATAATAAAGCTTAAGGAAAACAAGCCCTCTCTTATCATACTCAACAAGGCCTCGCTTGCCGACCCCAAGGAGAACAAGCGTTGGGTCGAGTATTACAGCACCGAGAACACACAGTGTATTCTCGTTGACTGTCTTTCGGGCGAGGGACTTAACAAAATATTGCCTGCGATCAAGCTTTTGCTTAAAGACAAGCTTGAAAAATACGAAAGCAAGGGTATGGTGGGTCGCCGTCTTTTCGCAATGGTGCTGGGTATCCCGAACGTGGGTAAATCCACCCTTATAAATAAGCTCTCCGGCTCAAAGAAGGCTAAGGTCGAGAACCGCCCCGGCGTTACCCGCGACAAGCAATGGGTTTCCACCGGAATCGGCGTTGATCTGCTTGACATGCCCGGTATACTTTGGCCTAAGTTTGAGGACAAGACGGTTGGCGAAAACCTTGCCTTGACCGGCGCGGTAAAGGACGATATTCTTGACATTGAGTCGCTTGCGATGGTGCTTTGCAACCGCATGAAGACTCTCTACCCCGAAACTCTTGCCACCCGCTACAAGCTTGGCGATATATCGACGTTTGCCGACATGGGTGACTACGAGCTTCTCTGCCTTATCGGCAAAAAGCGCGGATTCCTTATCTCGGGCGGTGAGATAAACACCGAGAGGACCGCAGATATGCTCCTTGACGAGCTTCGCGGCGGCAAGCTTGGCAGAATTACGCTTGACAGAATAATATCGGAGGAATAGCTATATGCCCGATTATTCAATAGAACAAGAGCTTCACGAGTCCGGCTACAAGTACGTTTGCGGTATTGACGAGGCAGGTCGCGGCCCGCTCTGCGGTCCTGTATTCGCCGCCGCCTGCATTCTCCCCGACGGACTTTACATAGAAGGCCTCAACGACTCCAAAAAGCTTACCGAGAAAAAGCGCGAAAAGCTATTTGATATCATAAAAAAAGAAGCTATCGCATACTGTATCGCATCGGCAAGCGTTGAGGAGATAGACGAGCTTAATATTCTTGAGGCGGATCTCTTGGCTATGCGCCGCGCTATCGACGGTCTTTCGGTCAAGGCGGATTTCGCTATCATCGACGGAAATATCGCGCGCGATTTCCAGATCCCCGCAAAGGCAGTCGTCAAGGGGGACGCCAAGAGCATGAGCATTGCCGCGGCAAGCGTGCTTGCAAAGGTTGCGCGTGACCGCATCTGCATCGATCTTGACCGCGAATACCCCGAATACGGCATCGCCAAGCACAAGGGCTACGGCACAAAGGCGCACATGGACGCGCTCCGTGAGCACGGCCCCTCCCCCATTCACAGAAAGAAATTCATCCGTTTTCTTGACGAGGACTGATCATGCCCAAGACACAAAAGCAGCTGGTCGGCAGACTTGGCGAGGACCTTGCCGCCGATCTTCTTATCAAGGACGGATATACCATTGTGGCAAGAAATGTCCACATGGGCAGAAATGAGATAGACATTATCGCCGAGGACCGGGATTTCCTCGTTTTCGTTGAGGTCAAGACGCGCAGCTGCCTTTACCCCGAGTCCGGTGATTATGGAATCCCTGCCACCGCGGTCGATAGCGCAAAGCGTACAAACACGGTCAAGGCCGCGCGCGATTATCTCTATTCCCATCACACCGAAAAGCAACCGAGGATAGACGTTATCGAGGTCTATCTGCACGCCGGTGGCGAAGCCTCTCTCTCCCCAAAGCCGATAAAGCTAAATCATATTCGGAACGCCTTTGACGCAAGGGGGCGCCGAACACATTAAAGGGCGATATATGAAAAAAATATCACTTATCGACACTCACTGCGATACGGCCTTTGAGCTTTATCACAGAGGTCAGGACATTGTAAAAAACGATTGCCATATCAGCCTTGAAGGCGCGGCAAAATATGAAAATTACGCGCAATTCTTCGCGGTATGGGCAGACAAAAGAAAAACCGACGACGAATGCTTTGAGGATTTCCTGAAAATAAGCGACAATCTTAAAAGCGAGGTTGAAAAGCACTCCGACCGTATTGCTCTTGTAAATAATTTCACGGAAATGCAGGCCGCGTGGGACAAGGGCAGGCGCGCCGCGTTTTTGGCGGTCGAGGACGCAAGAATACTTGGCGGACACCTTGACAGGCTTGATACTCTCCGCGAGCGCGGAGTCCAGTATCTGACGCTTCTCTGGGGCGGCAAGACCTGCATCGGCTCATCACACGACGCTGAGGGCGGTCTTACCGATTTCGGCCTTGAGGTCGTAAAGAGGTGCTTTGAGGTGCAGGTTCTCCCCGATATATCACACGCGAACGGGCAAGTAACGGATGAGGTCGCAGAGCTTGCGCTTGAATACAACAAGCCCTTTATCGCCTCTCACTCGAACTGTTACGAGGTATTCCCCCACACGAGAAATCTACGAGGCAAGCATCTTGACGCTATAATCAAATTGGGCGGTGCGGTAGGCATCTCGCTTTGTCCCTATCATATTTGCGATATGGGCGGCGGTAAAAAATTCGCCGCAGAGGATATATTCGCCCACATTGACGGATATATGGAGTTGGGAGCTGTCGACGTTCTCGGTCTTGGCTGTGACCTTGACGGAACAGATCTCCCCGAGGGATTTTCGGGCATTGGAGATCTACATAAAATTGCAGATATCTGCCTCTCTCACGGATACTGTGACGAGCTGGTAGAAAAAATATTCTATAAAAACCATTACGAATTTATCAAAAGAAACTTTTAGATCGCGAGGACTATTAAAATGAATTACCAAAGCACAAGAGGAAAAAGCGGCGAGTCACTCTCTGCCGCACAGATCATCAAGCAGGGACTTGCACTTGACGGCGGACTATTTATCCCCGACGAGATCCCCACACTGACAGAAGAAGAAATAAAGGCTCTCTGCTCCCTCTCCTATCCCGAGAGGGCGGCAACTATCCTTTCCAAATACCTGACAGACTATACATACGAGGAGCTTCTCGCCGATTGCCGCGCGGCATACTGCGAAAAGTCTTTCCCCGGCGGAGCTGCGCCTATCGTGAAGGCTGCCGACGGCATATTCTCCCTTGAGCTTTGGCACGGCCCTACCGCCGCGTTCAAGGACATGGCACTCCAGATAATGCCCCGTCTTCTCTCCCGCGCGCTTACAAAGACCGGTGAGGAGCGCACGGCTCTTATTCTCGTTGCCACCTCGGGTGACACGGGTAAGGCGGCTCTTGAGGGCTACAAGGACATTGACAAGATCAAGATAATGGTATTCTACCCTGTTGACGGCGTTTCCCGCGTGCAGAAGATGCAGATGGCAACACAGACCGGCGACAACGTCAACGTCACCGCTATCTGGGGCAACTTCGACGACGCGCAGACCGGAGTCAAAAAGATATTCTCCGACGGCGAGGCGGTCGCATATCTTAATGACAAGGGCTACTTCTTCTCAAGCGCGAACTCGATCAACTGGGGCAGACTTGCTCCGCAGATTGTTTACTACGTATCGGCTTACTGCGATATGCTGGGTTCGGGTGAGATCAAGATGGGCGACAAGATAAACGTTTGCGTTCCCACCGGTAACTTCGGTAACATATTTGCCGCTTACCTTGCAAAGCTTATGGGACTTCCTCTCGGTAAGCTTGTTTGCGCGTCCAACCAGAACAATATTCTTACAGACTTTTTGAACACGGGCAGATACGACCGCAACCGCGATTTCCACTGCACTATGTCCCCCTCTATGGACATTCTTATCTCCTCTAACCTCGAGCGCCTTTTAGCGCTCACCGCAGGTAAGGATGCGACCGCCAAATATATGGCTGATCTCTCCGAGAAGGGTGTTTACGAGGTTTCTGCCGATATTAAGGCGAAGATAGACGAGAACTTCTCGGGCTACTGCGCAAATGAGGCCGAAACTGCCGCTATAATCAAGAAGTACTTTGAGGAGTACGGCTATCTCGCCGACACTCACACCTCGGTTGCTCTCTGCGCCGCCGAAAAATATATTGCCGAGACCGGCGACAAGACTCCTATGGTGGTTGCATCCACCGCAAGCCCCTACAAGTTTGCCGCCGACGTTTGCGCTTCTCTCGGACTTGAGAAGCCCGCAGACGATCTCGACGCGCTTGACATGCTTGTAAAGGCGACCGCTACCGAGATTCCCTATCCTCTGTGCGGTATTGCAGACCGAACCGTAAGATTTACCGAGACGGTCAAGGCTGAGGATATGCTTAAGGCTGTCAAGGCTTACATTGATTAATTTAAAAAAAGAAAACCCCCGCGAGATGCGGGGGAAAGAACTTCTTTTTTCGTTTGGATGAGCTTATTTCTGTTCGGGCTTGAAGGTAGCGCAGACTGTTTCGCTTGACGCGTGCGCGTTTGCAGGGCCTACGTTGATATGCTCTGCTGTGCAGTAGCACTCTCCGTCATGATATGCGCAGCTCTTTACCGCGCAATTGATACCCTTGATGTGATCCTTACAGCATCCGTTCTTTCTCGAATCGTTCATTTCGTTATCATCCTTTCCTTTTTAAAGGCGGCTCTGCCGACCTTATCTATCTTCGGCAGGCCGTAAAAATGCGGTTGCCGATATTATGATTATTCCCCGCAAAATACCCGATTATTTATTTTTTTGAGGTGAAAAAATGGCAATTTTCGTGCTTTCCGATCTGCATCTGTCCACCGATTTGTCGATGAACAAGTCTATGGACATCTTTGGCGACCGCTGGCGCGATTATATGCTCAAAATCCAAAAAAATTGGAACGCGGTGGTCACCGAAAACGACACGGTCATAGTACCCGGTGACATCTCCTGGGCAACAAGGCTTGAGGAGGCATACGCCGATCTCGATTTTCTTAACAGGCTGAACGGCAAAAAGCTGCTTGTCAAGGGAAACCACGATTTTTGGTGGTCAACCGCATCGAAGATGTATAAATTCTTTGAGGAGCACGGCTTTGACAGCCTGACTATTCTCTACAACAACGCATTCGTTGTTGAGGACAGGATCGTTTGCGGCACGCGCGGCTGGTTCCCCGACGAGTCAAAGCAGGTCACCGTTGGCGACGTGGACTACGAAAAGATAGTCAACCGCGAGGTGGGCAGACTGAAGCTCAGTCTTGACGCGGCAAAAAAGCTTCAGGACGGTGAGCGAGAGTCAAGCGGACGCGAATTGCCCATTGAGGTCTTTTTGCACTTCCCGCCCGTTTGGTATGACTATGCCATGCAGGAGATGCTCGACACCCTTTCTAAGTACGGTATAAAGCGGGTTTATTTCGGTCATATACACTCTGCTTACTCTATGCCGCGCACCTTTGAGCATCAAAATATGAGCTTTACGCTGACGTCGTCCGACTTTTTGAATTTTTATCCTTTAAAAATATAAAAAACCCTTGACAAAAAGGCAAAAAAGAGATAAAATAATATATTAGTGACGTGTCTTTTTTCAGTAGAAAAAAGCAGAACAAAACTACTTTGTAAATAATTTTTGGATCAAATATCCGGAGGAATTTTAAAATGACACTTGTAAAATGTGAAAAGGCCGAAAAGAGCACTTACAGACTTGAATTTTCAATCGAAAAGGCTGTTTTCGACGCAGCTTGCGAAAAGGTTTATCGCAAGCAGGTAAAGAAGATCACCGTTCCCGGCTTCAGAGCCGGTAAGGCTCCCCGCGCTATCATCGAGAAGATGTACGGCAAGGGAGTATTCTATGAGGACGCTATCAACGACCTTATTCCCGAGAACTATGCCGCTGCTCTCAAGGAGTCCGGCATCGAGGCTGTAGGTCAGCCCGAGATGGATATCGTTTCTCTTGACGATAACGGTCTTGTTCTCTCCGCAGTCGTTCCCGTTAAGCCCGAGTGCAAGATCGAAGGCTACAAGGGCCTTGAGGTCGCAAAGAAGGTTGAGGCTGTTTCCGACGAGGAGGTCGAGCATGAGATCCAGACCATCCGCGAGAGAAACTCCCGCGAGACAGAGGTTGAGGACAACACTCCCGCAGAGATGGGAGACGTAGCAAAGCTTGACTACGAGGGCTTCTGCGACGGCGTTGCTTTCGTTGGCGGTAAGGGCGAGAACTACTCCCTCAAGCTCGGTTCCGGTAACTTCATTCCCGGCTTTGAGGAGCAGGTTGCAGGTCACGCTATCGGCGAGGAGTTCGACGTAAACGTTACCTTCCCCACCGAGTACCACGCTGAGGACCTTGCAGGCAAGGCTGCTGTATTTAAGTGCAAAATCAACGGAATCACAAAGGTAGAGCTTCCCGCTCTTGACGACGATTTCGCAAAGGACGTATCCGAATTCGATACTCTTGATGAATATAAGGCAGACCTTAAGGCAAAAATCGAGAAGAGACACGAGAACGCGGCTGAGGCTGAGTTCGAGGAGAAGATCATCGAGGCTCTTATCGAAAAGCTTGAGGCTGATATCCCCGAGGCTATGTTCGAGTCCGAGACCGAGAACTTCGTTCGCGACTACGACAACAGACTCCGCCAGAGCGGACTTGACCTCAAGACATACTTCCAGTACACAGGTCTTACCCTTGAAACTCTCCGTGAGCAGATGAGACCGCAGGCACAAAAGCAGGTCAAGGCTCGCCTTGCTCTTGAGGCAGTTGCTAAGGCTGAGGCTATTGAGGTTACCGAGGAGGAGCTCTCCGCTGAGTACACCCTCATCGCTGACACCTACAAGATCGACGCAGACAAGGTTCGTGAGTTCGTCGACGAGGCTATGGTTAAGGCTGACGTCAGCGTAAGAAAGGCTATGCAGGTAGTCAAGGACAACGCTAAGGCTCCCAAGAAGGCTTCTAAGCCCAGAAAGAAGAAGGTTGTCGAGCCCGTAGCACAGGAGGCTCCCGCCGAGGTAGCTCCCGCTGAGGAAGCTAAGACCGAGGAATAATCCAAGGTTTAATTACATCTAAGAACAATAAAGGTAGCGCCGTGGACAATATACCGTTTCACGGCGCAAACTTTCCATTATATGAAAGCGAGGTTATAAAATATGGATAACTCCGTAATCCGTAACGCTCTCGTTCCCATGGTCGTCGAGCAGACGGGCAGAGGCGAGCGCTCATATGACATTTTCTCCAGACTTCTCAATGACCGTATCATTTTCCTCTCCGACGAGGTCAACGACGCAACGGCTTCTCTTGTCGTAGCGCAGATGCTCTTCCTTGAGGCTCAGGACCCCACAAAGGATATTTCCTTCTACATCAACAGCCCCGGCGGCTCTGTTACCGCGGGTATGGCTATCTACGATACAATGCAGTACATCAAGTGCGACGTTTCCACTATCTGCATAGGTATGGCGGCAAGCATGGGCGCGTTCCTCCTGGCTGCCGGTACTAAGGGCAAGAGAATCGCTCTTCCCCACAGCGAAATTATGATCCATCAGCCCCTCGGCGGCGCGCAGGGTCAGGCAAGCGACATCAAGATCCGCGCAGAGCTTATTCTCCGCACTCGTGACATGCTAAACAAGATCCTTTCCGAAAAGACAGGTCAGCCTATCGAGAGAATAGAAAAGGATACCGACCGTGATAATTTCATGACCGCAGAGCAGGCTCTTGAATACGGTCTTATTGACAGGATCATCACAAGACACGAATAATTACGACATTTTTAGGCGGACGGGCACCCGTTTGCCGCGAAAGGTATTTTTATAATGGCATCTAACAGTGGAAAAACACACAACCCTACCCTGCGCTACTGCTCCTTCTGCGGACGTAACGAAAATCAGGTCAGCTTCCTGATCCCCTCGTCATCGGGCGTCTATATATGCGACAACTGCGTTGAGTCATGCGCCGAGATGATAGAGGAAGCAGAGAGAAGCATGCATAGTGCCGAGTCTACCTCTCTTACCTTTGAGAGCCTGCCTAAGCCCATGCAGATCAAGGCTACCCTTGACGAGCACGTGGTAGGTCAGGAGGAGGCGAAGATCGCCCTCTCGGTTGCGGTATACAATCACTACAAGCGTATCCTTTCAAAGGCCGCTCCCTCGGGCAGCAGACGAAAGAGAGCGCGCGAGGCTGTGGCAGAGGACGGCGTTGAGATCCAAAAGAGCAACGTGCTTCTCCTCGGCCCTACCGGCGTAGGTAAGACATATCTTGCGCAGACACTTGCAAAGACATTGAAGGTTCCCTTCGCTATCGCCGACGCCACCACTCTTACAGAGGCGGGCTACGTTGGTGAGGATGTTGAGAATATTCTTCTCCGTCTTATTCAGGCTGCGGACTTTGACATTGAGCTTGCAGAGCGCGGAATCATTTATATCGACGAGGTTGACAAGGTCTCAAGAAAGGGCGAGAACCGCTCTATCACCCGTGACGTTTCGGGCGAGGGCGTTCAGCAGGCGCTCCTCAAAATTCTTGAGGGCACGGTTGCAAACGTTCCCCCTCAGGGCGGACGTAAGCACCCCAATCAGGAATTTATCCGCATCAACACCGAGAACATTCTCTTTATCTGCGGCGGCGCGTTTGACGGCCTTGACAAGATAATTGAGAACAGAAAGGGCAAGCGCCTGATCGGGTTCTCAAACGTTGAGGAGAAGGCGGCAGCAACCGAGCAGAAGGACGGCATATACGGTGACGTTACGGCGCACGACATAGTTAAGTACGGTCTTATCCCCGAGCTTGTTGGTCGTTTGCCCGTTATAGTTTCTCTTACCGAGCTTGACAACGACGCGCTTGTGCGTATTCTCCGCGAGCCCAAGAACGCGGTACTCAAGCAGTATATGAAGCTCTTCTCGATCGACGGCGTAAGGCTCACCTTTACCGATGACGCGCTTGACAGCATAGCGGCGCTTGCGACCGAGAGAAAGACGGGTGCGCGCGGTCTCCGCTCTATTATCGAGGGCTTTATGACCAAGATAATGTACGAGATCCCCTCCCGCGACGACGTTGAAGAGGTTGTGGTCACACGCGAATGTGTAACAGAGGGCGCAGAGCCTAAGCTTATACTCAAATCCCCTGCTCTCCCTGAGGCGTGTGAGGGTTAATAAAGACAAAAGGAACGGCGATTGCCGTTCCTTTTTGATTCTATTACCTCACTGTAACACCCCTTTGGAAGGTTTTCGCTCAAGCAGAATAGCTTATGTGAAAAAAGGGGAACCCCCCACTTGTGTGGTTCCCCCTGCCCCCTATGGGGGCATTCCCCCTCTGTGGCGCTTTCTAACGATAAGGCATTTCGCCCTCTGCGGAGGGCGAGGAGGGCTACGCGCCCTCCACCGGCGGTCGCTTTTTGAAAAAGCGACGGAAAACATAAGAGGTTGTAGACATGAAGTGATTTAAAAAGGAACGGATCGTGCCGTTCCTTTTGTCTTTATTAGATCTGTTCTACTTTTATAATGTTGGTATTACCCGACGAGCCGTTGGTTACGCCGCCCGTGATCACGATGCGGTCGCCCTTCGTAAGTCCCATAGTGCTCTTTGCAAGATTCTTTGCCGTGTAGAAAAGCACGTCAAGTGAATTGAACATCTCACTCATAACGGGTGTTACGCCCCAGGAGAGCGCAAGCTTTCTCCATGTTCCCTCCTCGGTGGTTACTCCGAGAATATCAATGGGAGAACGGAATCTTGACACCATTCTCGCGGTGCTTCCCGAAAGCGAGCAGACCGCTATCGCCTTTGCCTCAACGTCGATAGCCATACTGCAGGTTGCGTGGGAAATGGCGTCTACGGTGTTTCTGATTATAAAATCAGAGCCGTTGAACATCTTTTTGTAGTCGATATTCTGCTCTGTCTGGAGCGCGATCCTCGCCATAGTCTTGACGGTAAGCACGGGATATTTGCCCGCTGCGGTCTCGCCCGAGAGCATTATCGCGCTTGTTCCGTCGTAAACGGCATTCGCTACGTCGCTTATCTCGGCTCTCGTCGGACGGGGGTTATATATCATAGACTCAAGCATCTCGGTTGCGGTGATAACTCTCTTACCAAGCATACGGCATTTGGTAATAAGATATTTCTGAATGCCCGGCAGCTCCTCAAAGGGTATCTCGACGCCCATATCTCCGCGGCCGATCATAATTCCGCTGCACTCCTTGCATATCTCCTCGATATTGTCAACGCCCGAGCGGTTCTCTATCTTTGCGATAATATCTATCTTCTCGCCGCCGTTTGCAGCCATGAACTCCTTGACGTCAATAAGGTCCTGACGCACCGACACGAAGGAGCATGCCACAAAGTCAACTCCCTGCTCTATTCCGAAAAGCAGATCGCTCTTATCATAGTCGCTGAGGTATGTCTGCTTTAACACCTTATCGGGAAAGCTCATGCTCTTGCGGTTGGAAAGCTCTCCGCCGACAAGCACCTTACAGTAGATATTGGTCGCGTCGGTAGACTCTACCTCGAAAATAACAAGTCCGTTATTGAGGAGTATCTTATCCCCGGGGTTCATCTCCGCGGGAAGTCCCTTATAGTTGACCGAAACGATGCCCTCGTCGCCCTCGATATCCTCGGACGTGAATATAAATTTATCGCCGTCGTTCAGAAATATCTTACCGTTTTTAAAGGTTTTGATCCTGTACTCCGGGCCCTTGGTATCAAGCAATATCGCGATTGGCATATTGAGCTTTTCGCGCACCGTCTTGATAAGGTTTATATTTTTGAGGTGATCCTCGTGCGTTCCGTGGGAAAAATTAAGTCTGGCGACGTTCATGCCCGCCAAGCACATCTCGGTCAAGGTCTGCTCGTTATTACACGCAGGTCCGATAGTGCAAACTATTTTTGTTTTTCTCATTGTTTTTTTTACTCCGAAATATATTTATAAAGTCATTTACTTTTCAGTTTCAATTTTATATGTCACGCCGTCTGTCTTTACCACTATCGTGCCTTGAATATCGGTGCGGTATATATCTATATCCGCCTCCTCCAGCCTTGCTACCGTTTCCTTGTGCGGATGTCCGTACTTATTGCCCTCTCCGCAGGAGATCAGCACCGCTTCGGGTGTTGTCCTGTCAAGAAATTCCTGTGTCGTGGACGTGCTTGAGCCGTGGTGTCCCGCCTTCAGTATATCTACGTCAAGCTCTCCCATTCTGTACTTTTCAAGCATTGCCTCCTCGCTTTTCTCCTCCGCGTCGCCTGTGAAAAGTATCGAGGTCTCCCCGTATACAGACTTTATGACCACGCTCATCTCGTTGGGATCGTCAAAATCCTTTGTGGGCGCCATAACGGTGTGGCTTACGTCTCCGAGCTTGAAGGTATATCCCGACTGCCGGCAGTCCTTGTCCTCGCCTATAAGAATAAGCTCAACGCCATTTTTCTCTATCGCGTCTACAAGTCTTTCAAAGACCTTGGTCGTTGCCTGATAGTCGGGCATTATCACGGTTTTGACGTCATAGTTATTGATTATTTTATCTCCGCTGCCTATATGGTCGGCATCGGTATGGGTAAACACGACGTACTCAAAGCTCTTGATGCCATTTGCCTTGAGATAGCTGTCGAGCTTTGCCTGTGACTCACTTGACAGATCCCCCGAATCTATAAGCATGTTTCCGTCCTTGCCCATTATCAATATGGCGTCGCCCTGTCCGACGTCGATCACGTGGAAGCTGACCTCGTCACCGCTTGCGGTTGTGGGCTCTTCCTTGTCAAAAAAGGACATGTCGAACAGCTTTTCACCGTATTTGAAGAACAACAATCCAATTACGGCAATCAGGATAACTACTGTGATTATTATTGGGGATTTTCTTATGCTTCTTCTGCGTCTTCTTTTAGCCACGAGAGTCCTCCTTAAATAGTCTTATCTGTTTTTCTTGAATTTAAACTTCTTTACCTTAACGTAAAAGCTATGCGAGCATCTCGGACACCTTACCTTATGCCTTCCCACTCTCCTTTGAAGTCTTAGCGTGCTGTTACACTTGGTACAATCGCGGAACACGTATGCCGAATCGTCCCTGTTGAATGAACGAGTACCCTTTGAGGTATTCGCGCTGAAAAATCTCTTTACAGCGCCCTTTATCCTAAGATATATCTCGTTTTCGCGGCGGCGCTTTGCAATATTTCTTGACATCATTCTGAATATGTCCCATACGAATATCGCAGTGATAACAACGCTGAATGATATTGATACTATTGCAGTTGCTATGCCCTCCGCAGGCATGATGGCCGTAACTACAAATGATAATAAAATAAGAATGACGTTCAACCAGGTCAAGAAGTTATATAGCGCATCCGCGCCGTATCTGCCGTACATAAAACGGTAGATTTTTTCTCTGAATCTGCCCATTCAAATCCTTATCCTTTCTTTATTATCTTTACACATATTATAACATATATTCGTGAATTCTCTGTGAAGAAAAAAACATTTTTATCAAAAATAAAGATGACAAAAGGGGCGCTTCTCCGCGCCCCTTACTTATCAGCTGTTTCTGTTATCCTTTTCCGCGTCTATCGCGATGACTATCATAAGCACCGCAAGAGCGTCCGAATCATCATACACATCGAGCATATACGTATCCATCCACGCAAATTCCTTTTGTATGGTTGCCACCGTGTGTCCTGTCGGGTCTGTTATCCTATAATCGTACTCCCAGAAGTTTCCCTCTACGCTCCAACCGTTACAGTCAACGATAAAGCTGGGTCGCATAAAGGTGATTTTCTTCTGAATAACGCCTGCAAATCTGCTGCCTATGTACATTTCAAAGGTCGGCAGGAAGGTAAACACCTTTCCTACAAGCGTTCCGACCATATTGCCGCCTCTGTCGTATATTTCAAGCCTTCGCCCAAAGGCAAACCTGCCTCTGACGGTAAATACGACCTCGCCCATCTCATTGACGATATCGTATTTTTCAAATACAAATGAAACCCTCTGCTTGAAAAGTAATCTCATGTCCCTCTCCGTATCACTTGCCAAAGTCAACGATGGTCTTGAAATACTCGACCGCCGCCCCATGCTTTTCCTCGCCGCGACCTCCGTTCATAACAAACGGGCGCATAATGCATATAACACTGTCATCGGGTAATGACCTGAACGCGTCGAGGTTCTTGTATGCTCCGCATGCCTTAAGCTTTATGCCGTATCCGTCCGCGGTAACGCCCTCGGGCAAATTATCGCCGTAGATCTCGCTTATCGGCTTTAGCAGTATCTCGTCGCTGTTCCGGCTTACAAGGTCGTTATAGAGATATTCGCTTATTATCATTACCGAGCACTGCCCTGTCATGACATAGCTGTTATACGCCTCTATCTGCGACTTATTATATGCCTCGTCGGCATAGATGACCGGATTCCCCTCGGCGTCGGTCTCCTTCTCGTTTGCAGCCTTAAGCTCTGCTTCCGAGTAGATCTTATAGGTGTTCAAAATCACCGTCTTTTTACCGTCGCCGTTGATATCGCCGGGCAAAAGCGCAGTCAATGCTTGCTCCAGCGAATCTACGTTCTCCTGATAGTACACCGTATGTGTCGCTACCGTTACCTCTATATCCGGGTCGGTCTTATTTATCATTTGCGCCACGCTGACTATAATCACTACCGCAAAAAAGGTTATTATTATGACCTTCCATTTATGATAGTACCAGAAGTTTTCAAGCCATTTGAGAAATTTATTCGATGATGTCAGCTTTATATCAGTGCTTTGAAGCTTTTCCTGACTGTCTGCCATATTTAAATTCCCGATTACGCCTTCTGCGCTCTTGTAACGTCCTTGATCTCCATGTGGATCACGTCACCTGAGGGAAGCTCGACCGTAACAGCCGCGCCTGCTCTGTGTCCCATGAGGGTCTTACCGATCGGGGACTGGTCAGAGATCTTTCTCTCTACGGGGTTTACCTCGTTAGAGCCTACGATGCTGTAAACGATCTCCTCGTCCTCCTCTACGTCATATACGGTAACGGTAGAGCCGAGCGATACGACACCTGTATCGATCTTGGACTCGTCTACGATCTGCGCGTTTGCTACGAGCTCCTCAAGCTCCTTGATGCGAGCCTCGGTCTTTGCCTGCTCGTTTCTTGCCTCATCGTACTCGGAGTTCTCGGAAAGGTCGCCAAAGCCCTTTGCTACCGCGATAGCTTCCTTGATCTCTTCTCTTCTTGTTGTCTTAAGGTAGTTAAGCTCGTCTACAAGTACCTTGTAGCCCTCTTCTGTGTAAAGCATCTTCTCTGCCATGATTATTTCTCCTTATATTTAGCTTAAATTATTTACTTGTCAAAAGTTCGATAGCGCTTTGCAGCTGCGCGTCCATGCTCTCGGGCAAAAGGTAGAAGTTGATCTCCTTTGCCTCGCTTGAGAGGTCTATCTCACAATCGGGAATTATTCCCGTGCCGTGGTATACCGTTTTGCTTGCCGAATAGTACATGGCAACCGTAAGCTTAAGTCCGCCCTCTATTCCGTATGAATCAAGCGAATAGAGCGTTTGCATGCAGCCCTTGCCGTAGGTCTTTGTTCCCACTATCTTCGACCTGCCGTAGTCGCGCATGGTGGCGGTGAAAAGCTCCGCCGCGCTTGCGGTATTTCCGTTGGTCAGTACTATGCAGTCAAGGTCCTTATATATTCCGATGTCGATATTCTTGACTCCGGTGTCGGCATGCGTCGCCTTTATCGAATACTTTGTGCCGTCCGCGTATTCAACTGACAGTACCTCGTCGCCCTCGTCAAGGAAGTAGCAAAGCACCTCACAAATTGAGTCAAGCGCGCCGCCCGGATTGTTACGCAGGTCAAATACGAATTTCTTGCAGCCATGCTGATCGCGAAGGGTATTTACCGCGT
Source organism: Eubacteriales bacterium (assembly GCA_045602385.1). Taxonomy (GTDB): domain Bacteria; phylum Bacillota; class Clostridia; order Oscillospirales; family CAG-272; genus SVTX01. Next base: position 22,140 of record JAZSBL010000018.1, read on the forward strand.
CCTTGAACTGCACGGGGGTAGTCAGGTCAAAGCCTGTGATACTGATTATTCCGACCTCGCTGTCCGATTCGCTTACCTTATACGTTACAGACTGCGACTCGACCTTTCTGCGCTCTATCTCGAAATATATCTGCTCGTAGTCGCCGCCATTCGGTCTGAAGACCGTGAATTTGGCCTTCGTTCCGCTCTCGCCAAGCATATTGTCTGTTGCCTTATCGTATCCTATGTCGTTGACGAGCTTCATCTCGCCCTCGCACTCGACGTACATGATACAGTCGCCGATCTTGACTCCGCTCTCAAGTGCGGGGGAGTCCTTGAACACCGAGATGACCTCGATGGTCTTATATTTTCTTCCGTCAAGCTCGATCTCCGAATTGACGATCGACACGCCTATTCCCACGAACTCGCCGTTTCGCTCCTCAAAATATGCCTTATATTCCTCGGCATTGAGGTACTCCGCGTATATATCTCCCGTTGCCGCTATATAAGCGTCAAGGATTGCCTCTGCCATCTCGGCATTATCGTAGCCGTCAAAGGAGTGGCTGCGGAAAAAGGCATCAAGCTTGATCAGGTTGCTGAAATAAGCGGGAACGTCCATCTTTACGTATTCGACGCTCGAACCGCCGCCCGACGTACCACTCTGATTTACGCCCTGATTTGTGCTTGGGCCGGGTGCTGACATGCCGTCCATATAGGTCTTACAGATCGCAAAGGTGGCAAGCGTGCTTATAACTATTGCCGCAACGATAGCGCAGACTGCCGCGTATATCGGCATGCCCTTCGCCTTTTTCTTCGGCTTTCGCACATACACTGCGTTATCCGACGCGGGCATGAACTCAAGCCCACATTCGGCTATCGCCGCCTCGACCGCAGCTCTGACCTCGGACTCACGCTCTCCCTCAAGGACTATCTCAAGACAGCCATCCTCGCCAAGCGTTACCTCGCATCCGTCAAGTCTGTCAGAAAGGACCGTGAGCAGCTTCTCTGCTCCCTCGGTGCCGCAAAGTCCCTTAATATAATATTGAATTTTCAATTTTTTTGCCCTCTTTTTCGTGTTTTAAGTATGTTTATGTCACACTCAAAAGTATTGGAAAAATGCATATACAACTCGATAAGCGAAACGCCCGATGACGTTTCGCTTATTCTCGTGTTACATTAGATCAGTATTTTGTAGGCTTGCTTCCAAGGTACTTCTTAACCATAAGAGCTACCTTGAAGGTGATAGCATGCTCGAACTCGCGAAGGTCAAGACCTGTTATCTTTCTGATCTTCTCAAGTCTGTATACGAGCGTGTTTCTATGTACAAACAGCTTTCTGGACGTCTCAGATACGTTGAGGTTGTTCTCAAAGAAGCACTGGATCGTCATGAGAGTTTCTCTGTCAAGCGACTCAAGGCTGCCCTTCTTGAATACCTCCTGCAAGAACATTTCACAGAGTGTGGTGGGAAGCTGATAGATAAGTCTGCCAATACCGAGATTCTCGTAGCTTACGATATTCTTCTCTGTTTCAAATACCTTTCCTACGTCAAGGGCTACCTGAGCCTCCTTGTATGCGCGGGCAAGGTCCTTGAGGTTGTCAACGATAGTAGAGATACCGATGTTTACCTTTGTGTAGAACTCTGCGGAGAGTGTGTCGGAAATGTTGGTAGCGATCCTCTCAACGTCCTTGATGTCGGAGTCACGCTTGATCTCCTTTACAAGTACAACATCCTGCTCGCCTACGCTGATAACGTAGTCCTTTGCCTTGTCCGGGAACATGTTCTGGATCATCTCAAAGGGCATAACGTCGGTCTTGCCGTAGAACTTGATAAGGAACACTATTCGGCTCTCGTCTGTGCCGAAATGAAGCTCCTTGGACTTAATATAAATATCGCTGGGCAGAATGTTATCAAGAATGATATTCTTGATGAAAAGTCCCTTATCGTACTTTTCGTCGTAGAGATTCTTGATGTTGGAGAGAGATACAGCCAGGATCTTGGACATCTTCTCTGCCATCTTGTCCTCGCCCTCCATGAATACGACGTATTCGCTCTTTGTGCCTACCGAAATAGGACGGTAGGTGTAGCCGTCAAGCACTGCAACGTCGCTTGAATAGGTAAGCGCGTCACGTACGCCCTGCTTTACCTCACCGACTCTTACAAGCTCAGAGCAAGCGATAACAACTCCGCTCTCGTCAATTACGCCGATAACGCGGTCTACCGCCGACTTCATCTGATGGATAACGTTCATGAACAGTCTGTTTGCCATTTTTTACCTCTTTTTGTCTATTTTATAATTGTCAAAATATATATAACTCCGTGGGAGATTATAATTCAAATTCATATACCAGGCAGCCAAGCGTGAAGCTTGACGCTGTCTCTGTTCTGAGTATTCTCTTACCAAGTCCTATCGGGACAAGTCCCGCTGCCTTTGCCTGCTCGACCTCAGCGATGGAAAATCCTCCCTCGCTGCCGATGACTATTGAAACCGTCGGCTCTGTGATGCCGTTTTCCGCAAGTTTTGCCTTTTTCTCCGAAAGAAAGTCCTTTAGGGAGCGTGTGTCGTCCCCCTCGTAGCAAAAGAGCGCGACGTCTGCCTTTGCCGCCTCACTTATCGCCTGCTTGAAGCCTATCGTTGAAGCGACCTCGGGTATTATGCCTCTGCCTGACTGCTTTGCCGCCTCAAGCGCGATCCTCGCGCGGCGGGCGAGCTTTTTGGGCTCCGGGGAATTCTCCTTTGCGATACAACGCTCGCTATTGAAGGTGACTATTCTTGAAATTCCGCACTCGACCGATTTCTGAATGACAGAATCAAGCTTATCGCCCTTGGGGAGCGCCTGATAAAGCGTTGCAACAAACGGCGGCTCGGTATCACACTGTCGCTCCGAATCTATCCTTGCGACCACTCTGTCGGGCAAAAATTCACAAAGAGTACATTCATATTCCCTTTTCTGCATATCAGAGACGGTGATACGCTCTCCCGCCGCCATTCTGAGTGAGCGCGAGATATGATGCGCGTCGTCACCGAGAATTGTGACGCAGCCATCTTCAATTTGGTCTTTTGTTACAAAAAATCGTGGCATAATAAGGGATTTTCGGGGAAATTCCTTTGGCTAAATCAACCTGAGCTATAAGCTATTTGCACAAAATGGGGATTTCCTACTACTCCATTTCATATTTTTGCGAGTGAGTACACAACTGATTATATTACAAAATAACCAATTTGTCAACGGCTTTTTTGTAAAAAATCACATCTGACTTAACATTATTTACAATTTATTATTATTTTCCTTGTCATAAAAATACATATCAACCAAAGTTGACATTTTGACGAATGAAAAAAGATAAAGGGCGGAGATCTCCGCCCTTATCTTCACAAAATTATTTTAGCATTACCGCCAAGGCGCACCAGCCGTTGTCCTCTGCCCGCTCGACTATCTTAAAGCCGTGCTTCTCGAAGCACTCGACCACGTCGTGGCAACGCTCGGATATGATTCCCGATGCCAGAAGCACCGTTTTCTCGCTCATAAAGGGATATACGTCGGGTGTCATTCGGATAATGATATCCGCGACGATATTCGCGCAGATAACGTCGTATCCGCCCGCGATATTCTCTGCCTGCTTTAAAAGGTCGCTCTGCGCGCACTTTATCTTGTCCTCAAGTCCGCTCTCGCGGATATTCTCGTTTGCAACACGGACGCTCATCGGGTCGATGTCGTACGCGCGGCAGTCAACAGCGCCAAGCTTTGCGCCGCAGATAGCGAGTATTCCGCTACCCGTGCCGACGTCAAGCAGGCTCATTCCCTGTCGGACGTACTTCTGCAAAAGTCCTATGATAAGTCTTGTCGTTTCGTGCGTTCCGGTACCGAATGCCATTCCGGGGTCCATGGTGACGATTATCTCGTCTTCCTCTGCCGTGTAGCTCTCCCATGCGGGGACGATGACTATCTTGCCGACCTTGAAGGGCTTATAAAACTCCTTCCAGGAGTTCGCCCAGTCCTCCTCGTTGATGCCAACGACCTCTACGCTCGCGTCGGTAAGTCCCGACTCCGAGAGTCTTTCGCGCAAGAATGCCATTCCGTCGGCTATATTCGCGTCCTTGGGCACAAAATATGACACCGATGCGTGGGACTTGTCCGCGTTGAGTATCTTCTCGTCGATAAGGTCGCCGTAGCAGGTCTTGAGGTCAATGTCGCTTAAGTCCTCAATAAGAAGATTCGTGTCTATCGCGCTCATGATAGCGACGAGCTCGTCAAGCCGCTCGGTTTTAACCGTGACCTTGACCTGAAGCCACTCGGTCACCTCACCATAGTCTCCGCAGGTATAGTCTTTATCAATATTTGTCATTTTTTGTCCTTTTTGAGAAAGCTCTTCTTCTCTTTGTAGTTATTTTCTCCGCAGGCTCTCGCAAATTCGCGTAAGAGCTCCTTTTGCTTTTCGTTGAGACTCTTCGGAATCTCTACGTTGACCGTAAAATACAGGTCTCCGCGACGGCTTGAATTGACGATCGGTACTCCTCTGCCTCTGAGACTGAAGGTAGTGCCCGTCTGCGTTCCCTCGCTGATGGTATACTTTTCTCTGCCCTCAAGCGTCGGGATCTCTATCTCCGCGCCAAGCGCCGCCTCCGACATGGTGACGGGCACCTCGCAATAGAGGTTATAGCCATCGCGCTTGAAGGTATTACTGCGGCGAACGCTTACCATTACGTATACGTCGCCCGCGGGGCCGCCGTTCTTTCCGTCGTTGCCCGCGCCGCGTACCACAAGTCCCTTGCCGTGATCTATTCCCGCGGGGATAGTGACGTTCAAGCTCTTCGACACCCTCTCAAGTCCCGCTCCGCGGCACTTCTGACAGGGATTTTTGATGTATCTTCCCGTACCGCGACAGGTGTCGCAGGTCGTGGTGGTCTGGAATTGCATTCCGCCGAGGTTCTGCATTACGCGTCTTTGTCCGCTTCCGCGGCAAGTGGGACAGGTCTCCGCCGCTCCGCTCTCGGCTCCCGTGCCGTTACACTTGGAGCATTTCGCGTACTTTGTGAAGCTTACGTCCTTCTTACAGCCGAATACCGCCTCCTCAAAGCTGATGGTGATATCGACCTCAATATCATCGCCCTTCTGCGGTCCGTTTCTTCTCTGGCGCGACGAGCCGCCGCCAAAGAAGCTGCCGAATATATCGCCAAGGTCAACGTCGCCAAAGCCTCCGAATCCGCCAAAGCCGCCAAAGCCGCCCGCTCCGCCGCCTCCCATAGAGGGATCAAACGCCGCGTGGCCGTACTGGTCGTACTTCGCCTTCTTGTCGGCGTCGGACAAGACCTCGTACGCCTCGTTTACCTCCTTGAACTTCGCCTCGGCTTCCTTGTCGCCGGGGTTTACGTCGGGGTGGTACTTCTTGGCAAGCTGTCTGTATGCCTTTTTTATATCGGTGTCCGATGCGCCCTTCCGGACGCCCAGCACTTAATAATAGTCTCTTTTATCTGCCATAATTTGTTGTTTGTTTGCGGGGAGAAAACTTTTCAAAAGAAAAGCTTTTCTCCCCGCACCCCTCTTTCAAAAGCCTTTCATAGTAAGGGATTGTTTAAATCCATCATTCGTCTGTTGACGTGAGATTTTCACTTGCCCTTTTATCGCACTTTATGGGAAAGCCCGCTTTTTCGGGCTTTCCCATTTAGGTTTATTACTTGTTGGAGTTATCCTCGTAGTTTGCGTCGTAGAACTGTCCGTCGCCTGCGCCGCCCTGCGCGCCGGGATCGCCCTGCGCCTGCTGTGCCTGCGCATAGAGTTTCTCGGAGATCTTGTAGAAGGACTTTTCAAGCGCCTCGGTGTCTGCCTTGATAGCCTCTGTGTCACCTGTCTTGATAGTCTCCTTAAGCTTCTCGATAGCCGCCTCTACGTCTGCCTTGTCAGCCGCGTCTACCTTGTCGCCAAGCTCTGTGAGAGTCTTTTCGCTCTGGAATACCATAGAGTCTGCTCTGTTCTTAACGTCAACAGCCTCCTTAGCCTTCTTATCCTCCTCAGCGAACTTCTCCGCGTCCTTGATAGCCTTATCGATATCCTCCTGCGACATGTTTGTCGAGGATGTGATGGTGATGTGCTGCTCCTTACCCGTTCCCTTATCGGTAGCGGTTACGTTAACGATACCGTTTGCGTCGATGTCGAAGGTAACCTCGATCTGAGGAATTCCTCTGGGTGCGGGAGTGATTCCGTCAAGGCTGAAGCGTCCGAGTGTGGTGTTGTACGCCGCCATCTCACGCTCACCCTGGAGAACGTGGATCTCAACAGAGGTCTGTCCGTCTGCCGCGGTGGAGTAGATCTGGCTCTTCTTTACGGGGATAGTTGTATTTCTGTCGATGATTCTGTTAAATACGCCGCCCATTGTCTCGATACCGAGAGAAAGGGGTGTTACGTCAAGGAGAAGAAGATCCTTAACGTCGCCGCCGAGAATACCGCCCTGAATTGCCGCGCCGATAGCTACGCACTCATCGGGGTTGATTCCCTTGAAGGGCTCTTTGCCTGTAAACTTCTTAACTGCCTCCTGAACTGCGGGGATTCTTGTAGATCCGCCGACGAGGAGTATCTTGTCGATCTGGCTTACGTTAAGACCCGAGTCACGGATAACCTGCTTTGTGGGGCCCATTGTTGCCTCAACGAGGTCTGCTGTGATGCGGTCAAACTCAGCGCGAGTGAGTGTTGCCTCAAAGTGGAGAGGTCCTGCTGCGGTTGCGGTAATGAAAGGAAGGTTGATGTTGGATGCCGACATACCGGAAAGCTCGATCTTTGCCTTCTCTGCCGCGTCCTTAAGTCTCTGCATTACCATCTTGTCATTGCGAAGGTCTACGCCATGCTCTCTCTTGAACTGCTCTGCCATCCAGTCGATGATCCTCTGGTCGAAATCGTCGCCGCCGAGCTTGTTGTTTCCCGCGGTTGCAAGAACCTCAAACACGCCGTCCGAGATCTCAAGGAGAGATACGTCAAACGTACCGCCGCCAAGGTCGAATACCATGATCTTCTGATCCTTTTCCTCGTTAAGACCGTATGCGATAGCTGCCGCGGTAGGCTCGTTGATGATACGGAGAACGTCAAGGCCTGCGATCTTACCTGCATCCTTTGTCGCCTGTCTCTGCGCGTCTGTAAAGTACGCGGGAACGGTGATTACCGCCTGGCTTACGCTCTGTCCGAGATATGCCTCTGCATCAGCCTTAAGCTTCTGAAGGATCATTGCGGAGATCTCCTGAGGATTGTAGTCCTTGCCGTCGATCGTAACCTTTTTATTTGTTCCCATGTCTCTCTTGATCGAGATAACAGTCTTGTCGGGGTTGGTGATCGCCTGTCTCTTTGCGACCTGACCTACCATTCTCTCGCCTGTCTTGGAGAATGCCACAACAGAGGGAGTTGTTCTCGCGCCCTCGGGATTGGGGATAACGATAGGCTCGTTGCCCTCGTAAACTGCTACGCATGAGTTTGTTGTACCTAAGTCAATACCTATAATCTTTGCCATAATATGTTTTCCTCCTATGGATTGTGTTTATATTAATTTGCGACCGTTACCATTGCATATCTGATAATCTTATCGCCTTTTTTGTAGCCCTTCTGGAATACGGTGACGATCTGTCCCTCGGTATAGTTCTCGTCGTCTACCATCATCATTGCGCTGTGCATATTCGGGTCAAACGCGTCGCCCGACGCTCCAAATGCTTCAACGCCCATTCTTGAAAGCGCGTCCTCCGCGCCCTTGAGTGTCATTTCAAGTCCCTTTGCGACCGCATCCGCGCCCTCGACACCGACTGCTCTTTCGAGATTGTCGATCATCGGAAGGATGCTTTTAAGTGCATCCGCGTAGGCGTCTGCGTAGATCCCCTCTTTTTCCTTGGCGCTTCTCTTACGGAAGTTATCGTACTCCGCCGCAAGTCGCATATATTTATCGTTAAGCTCCGCTGTGGCGGCCTCTGCCGCGGCGAGCTTTTCCTCAAGCTCGGCTATCTTTGCCTCGCTCTTTTTCGTCTTTTTCTTCTCTGCTTTTACCTCGGGCTCGGCGGTGTTCTCCGCGCTCTCCTCGGTGGCCTCCACTATATTCTCGTCAATCATTATGCTCCTCCAAATTTTCCGTAAAGTCGATGGCATCATTGAGCAGGCTTTCTATATTACCCGTAAGTCCCTCTATCGTTGCCACTACCTTCGCATAGTCCATACGGCGCGGACCGATGATTCCTATCGCGCCAAGCGTCTTTCCGTCGCGTACGACAGGCTTGAACACCAAGGCGGAGTTGTTCATCACTTTGACCGAGCTTTCCGAGCCGATTACTACGTTTACTCCGTCACTCTCGGGATCCGAAACAAGGTCGAGTATATCTTCCTTATTTTCAAGCGCGCCGAGCAGCTCACGAAGCTGCTCCTTATTACTGTATTCGGGATACTGCAAAAGTCTGTCCATGCCCGATACCTTAAGGTCGCCTCCGTCAAGCTCATTCATGCTCTCGTATATAATTTTAATGATGGGCGTTACTATCGCGGAGCGATCTCCCATCGCGTTTTCTACCTCTACTATAATAGGAAGCGTTATCTCGTTTGCGGTAAGTCCCGCGATCCTCTCGTTGAGTATCGCCGCAAGGTCACCCGCAACCATCTCGCTTATCCTCATTTCAAGTGAAAGGCGCTTTGTAACCACCGATCCCCCATCGCTTATCATTATAAGCAGAAGCGAGTGGCGGTCTACGTATATAACGTCAAATCTCTTGATCTTGACCTGACTTGCCTTGGGCTTTATCACAAAGCTTGTATAGTTCGTGAGATTTCCCGCAACTCTTGAAGCCGCCATGAGTATTCCGTCAAGCTCGTTCATCTTGGATTTGAGGAGCTTGTTTATTTCGTTTATCTCGCTTGTCGTCATCGCGTAGCTCTCTATTAGCGAGTCTACGTAGAAGCGGTAGCCAAGCTCACTCGGCACTCTTCCCGACGAGGTGTGCGGCTGCTCCAGATATCCAAGAGCCTCAAGCTCTGCCATCTCGTTACGTATGGTAGCAGACGAGCAGTTCAAGTGCTCATCCTGCATGATATACTTTGATCCGACAGGCTCTCCGTCCACGATGTGCGCGTCTACGATAGCCTTGAGTATTCGTTTTTTTCTTTCGCTCAATCCACTTTTTTGCTTTTCAGACACCTTTATGGACTCTCCTATCTCAAAATGATCTTTTTTTGCTCGTTTTTTAGCACTCTTTTGTGTTAAGTGCTAATCCACGCTAATAATATACCCCTTTTTACCCTTTTTGTCAACCCCAAAAGCAGATATTTTTGTGAACATTTTGTAAACAGTGCTAATTTTCGGGGCTGTTTTTGCCTTTCGACAAAATTCCGTCACACAACCGTCAATTATTCGCCGTTTTCGAGGTATTTTATGCCGCTTACCCTTCCCTTAGAAAGGTAAAACCGCAACGTGCATTCCTCTGCCGTATACTCTATTCCCCACGGGAATCTTTTTCCCTCCCCGTACTTCTTAAGCACCTCGGATTCCAAAGCCCCTATGCTTATTCCCTCTGCGGTGCTTACGGTGTCGTTCGTCAACTCTATTGATATTATCTCGCACTCGTCACCCTCTCGGTACGCGCTTATCTTAAAGCCGTTATAGATGTACTCCTCGTCACATCCCAGCCCCGCGCAGGACTCCGCGCTTCTGTGTCTGTTCGGCGCGCCAAGGCGGGTGATGACCTCGTCTGTATCATCGCCCACCTCTATTCTGATTCCGTTTGAGTAAAACACGTATTCCTCGCGCGCCTCCGACCCTATCTCACAACCGTATAGCGCGAGAATGACAAGCAGAGCCGCTACCGCCTTGTTAATCTTTTCCATCATTTCTCTCCTTATAGTATTCCGACAGCTTTTTCTGCCATATTTCGCTCTCGCCTCCCCTGATGCCCCGGTCATTGACCAATATCGCGCCAAGATAGCGGCTTGTCTTTTCCGCGCCGTAGAGGTTTAAATGAAATCCACCGTCGTAGGTGTCGGTAGTCATATCTATTCCTATCTCATCCGAGTCTTCAATTAAATTATAATACGCTATGCCGTTTTGTATGGCATAGTGAGATATTGCGCTATCCCACTCCTCGTGCCACGGGTATCGCCACGAGGATATCGGCGTTTTCATGAGTATAAGCTCAACTCCCCTTTCAAGGCACGCGGCGAGTATTTTATTAAGGTAGCCGAAATTCTCCTCCGATATCGGTGTTATCGCGCCGTAAAGCTCCTCCGCGCTGCCGTTTTTTGGCGATATTCCCTTTTCCAAAAGATAGCCGTTATGCGACACGCGCGGACGGTCAATGAGATATTCGATGTCCTCCGCCTCAAGCTCGTATATCCGTGAGTGAAAGCGCAAAAGCGGCAAAAGGTAGGACAGCGCGCTCTCCCCATCGGTGACGCTATCCTTGATCGCGCTCAGCTTTTCTACCGATGGGCGCATGCCGTCAAGCGTCATGCGGTTATATGCCTCTCGGCTCGGCTCGCTCCTTGAAAGCGAGTAAACGCTTAATACTATCGCCTGCGGGCTTTCGTATCTGAGCGTTTCAAGTATAAGGTAATAGGACTGCGCGACTGTCTGCGAGGGGCTTCCGCGCACAAACGATCTGATGCCGTATTCCTCGTAAAGAACAGGCGGCACGACCGCGGAATACGCCTCGCAATCCCCGACGAACACAACGTCGTGGACGTTTCCCGCGTCTGTTTCTCTGTAATATTCCGCTATCAGGTTTCCCTCGCGCGATACGGTGACGTATTTCGGCTCTGTCAATTTTGAAAAAAAGCCGAGCAACACTAAAAAGACAAGTCCGCCGCAAAAAAATGCAAGTATATATCTTTTTTTCATGTCTACCTCAAAATCTTGAATAAATAAAATCGCCCGCCGAAAAGCCCATACCGTAACCCCCAAGCACCACTGAGGAGAGCGCAAGGGCAAACACCGCCGCCACCGCGCGCGACGGGCTTTTGGCAAGCTCATCCGACTTGACCTCAAGCCGACTGACAATAAATATCGCGACAAGCGCCATGGCGACCGCTAAAAGCTCGGGAACAGAGATAAGCGAAAGCATCCCTCTTTCAAGCTCGCCGTAGCTTGAAAGATCATAAAAGACCGTGCCGAGCATTTTAAAGGTCAATATGACAGAGCCGTATACGTCAAGCAGGCGGACCGCTCCGATTATCAGAAAGACACGCACTCTGCCAAGCCACTGACGAAGAGCCTTATTTGCCGCAAGGGTCGGGTGGCGGGCATAAAATCTCTCGGCTATCGGAGAAAATTCGAGCGAGAGCAGCACCAAGCCGCCGTTTATCAAGCCCCACGCGATAAAGCTCCACCTAAATCCGTGCCAAAGCCCCGTCAAAAGCCACGTGGTCATTGTGGCGATATAAAGCGGTATTTTTCTGCCCCGCCTGCCTCCAAGCCGAGCCCTTGCCCGTCTTGATATTTTTTGCATCGGGCGCGAGAGCGACAAGGGGTAGAACACGTAATGCTCAAAGTACTCGCCAAGGCTTATATGCCACCTGTTCCAGAATTCGCGCAGAGTGGTCGAGGCAAAGGGACGGTCAAAGTTTTTGGGCAGGGCTATTCCGAGCATTCCCGACGCGCCGCGGACTATATCGATGCCGCCCGAAAAATCACAGTATATCTCTGCGGAATAAAGGCAAAGCAGCATAAGGACGTAGCCTCCGCGGTATTTGTCGGATTCAGTGGCTATTTTTGAAAGCGGTGCGGCAAGTGTATTTGCCACGACTACCTTTTTGAATATCCCCCAAAGCATCAGTAAAAGCCCGGAGATTCCCTCCTCCGCTCCGGCTCTTCTGCCCGAAAAAAGCGAGTCCGATATTTCCTTATATCTCACGATCGGTCCTTGAAGGACCACGGGAAAATAACAGACGAAAAGCAGATAGCGGAGAAATCCGCGCTGCGCCTCGGCTCTCCCCCGCTTGACGTCAACAAGATATGAAATAACGCGCAAGGAGTAAAAGGAGATGCCAAGCGGCAGTATAACGTCACCGCCCCTTGAGATCAGCTTTAGCGCTACCCACGCTCCGACAGTAACCGCAACCCCGATGTAAAGAGGTAGAATTAGGGCAAATTTGCTCCCCTCTTTTCTTCTCTGCAAAAACAAGGCAAGAAAAAAAGAGGAGAGCGAAATAATGATCATATATACAAAGGCAAAGAGTCCCGCCCACAAGTAAAACACAAGGCTTGAACAAAGCAGGACTCTCCACCTTGCCCTTTGCACAAAGAGATTGTAAAGCAGTAGCGTGACGGCGAAAAGCAGAAAGAAATCAAGACTTATCAGCTGCATACTCTGCCGCCGTGCCTCTCTATAAGAGAGCAAATAGCTCCGACTGTATTGAAGTTTTCAGGGGTGATCTCCTCTGCGTCAATATTGATCTTATAGCTGTCGTTCAGGTCGGTTACAAGGGTGACAAGGTCAAGTGAGTCAAGAATCCCGTCATCTATAAGTCGCGTGTCGTCGGTAACACTCAGCTGTGGGTGAAGCTCCGAAAGTATTTTTTTAAGTCTTTGCATTGTACTGCCTCCCGTCATTTATAAGTGATTCGAGGTACGAGCGGTCAAGCTTTCCGTTTGCCTTTTGCGGCATCGCGTCGATACGGATGCATCTGCGCGGCATCATAAAGCGCGGAAGCCTTGATGCCAAGGCGCAGTAAACCTCGCTCTCCTCCGCTCTTCCCGTGTAAAACAGATGCGTTTGGGAACGCGCCGAGTCGTAGCACAGCACGCTCATCATAACTCCTCGGCACTCGCACGCCGCCTTCTCTATCTCGTATGGCTCTATGCGCCGCCCCATTATCTTTATCTGGCGGTCTCGCCTGCCAAGATAGACAAGCTCGCCGCGAGAATTATATCGCGCAAGGTCGCCCGTGCGGTAGACCTTCTCCGGGTAAAGACTGTTCAGGGGATTCTGTACAAACGCGGCTTCGGTTGCTCTGCTATCCCCGAAATAGCCATGAGCAAGACACGAGCCTCTTATATATATCTCCCCGATCTCGCCCCTACCGCATATCTCTCCGCTATCCGATATGAGCATTATTTCGGTGTTCGGAAATGGGTTGCCTATCGGAATAGGCTCGCCGTCACCAAGCGGGCGGTCACAGATATAGTAGCAGGACATTCCCGTGGCCTCGGTAGGTCCGTAAAGGTTTATAAATCTCGCGTTCGGGCAGGCGGCGCGCCAGTTCTCATAGTCCCGTCGAGGAAAGACCTCACTGCCAAAGCAGACAATGCGCAAATGCGACATGTCCGCCCTGTCAAGCGCGCCAAGCGAGGACACTACCGAAAATGCCGACGCCGCCCAGCACAGAGTGTTTATCCCATGCTCCCTTATAAATCCGCAAAGCAGGGCGGGAAATTTGAACAGCTCCTGCGGAATGAAAATCATGCTTGCGCCAAGGCAGACTGTCGGCAAAAGCTCCTTTAGGGGCGCGTCGTAATAAAGCGGCGCCTGATTGCCGAAAACCGTGTCCTCATCAAATCCGAGCGTGGCGCAAAGCGCATCCGCATAGTCAAGGAGCGCGCGGTGTGAGGCGCAGACTCCCTTTGGCTCTCCCGTTGAGCCTGAGGTGAAGACGATATACGCGGGGTCGGTGTCGATAATTCCCTTGCGCGCCGCGTCAAGTAAAACATCACTTGCTGACCGCTCTGCCATCTCCTCAACGCAGAATATCTCTGCCCTGCCGTACAATAGCTCGGCGCGCGCGCGACTTTTTTCATTGCATATCACCGCCGAGGCGCGCGATCGCTCCGCAATTGCCCTGATCCGCGTATCGGGGAGCGTCGGATCTATGCAAACGTAAAAGCACCCCGCATAGAGTGCGCCGAAAAACGCGCACACGGTGTCGGGGTGCTTGTCCATAAGAACAGCCACGCATTGTCTTGTATAGCCATTTGTTAAAAGGCGGCTTGCTATCGCTCTCGCCCTGCGGCGCATGTCCGCAAAGGTCAATGACAGATCACCGTCCGACAGCGCGATCTTGTCGGGATCTCTGCGCGCCGTTTCGTCCAAACGGTCAAGTATCGTGTTTTTGATCATTTTCTTTTCTCCGGAGTATCAGTAGAATTCCTCAAGAGCCTTTGTGGGAGTGATTATCTCCTCGCTAACAGCAGGATACCTGCTTTTGTCGTACTTGTAAAAATTTCGCCTTACCTTATTATAGGCGTTTATCTGCTTGTCGGTCAAAAGACAGCCGGAGTGGTCGTATCTGTCTATCGCCAAGGGCGTTGTGTCAAGGTGATACCACCGATCCTCTGCTCCCTCTCCTATATTGACAAGATTCCAGAAGTGAGTTCCCTCTCCCATGCCGCCCGCGCGCTCTACCTCAAGGCTCTCAATGCCGCATCGGTCAAGCAAAAGCTTTGTCAGAGAATAAAAGGAATAACAATCACCCCCGCCACCCATAAGCGCGTAGTATGCCGCGCGATTGACGTCTCCCTTGTAAGAATCGCCCGTGTAGACAAGCGTTTCTCTTACAAGCTTATATATATCGCGGCAGATCTGCTCACGGCTCTTTCCGTCCGGTGAGATCTGCGAGATCATTTGCTCAAGCATGCCGTCAAGCTTTTTTTCATCATAGGACTCAACCACCCTGACCTTGATCGGGACAGGCTCGGATTGGTTGCCCACGCGGTCGATGCCTACGACGGAAACGGTGTACTCGCCGACTGCGTCGAGGTTAAGCCCGCTTTCGTCAACCTCAATTCGAAGCTCGCCCGTGCAGTTGTCGGCAAGCGTGACGTAGGGCGCGTACTCGATAGGCTCACCGAGGGCGCAAACGATAAGCTCGCTCGCCTCTATCACGGGCGGCTCGTAGTCGGATATCTGCGTCATTTTGACGGTGAATACCTCTGTTTTGTTACCCGACGCGTCTGTAAACTGTATCTGCATCTCGTAGCTGCCAAGCCGCTTTAAATCGGGAATGGGAGTGAGAAATTCGCCCGTGAAATGATCGGGCTCGTAAACCGTGTCGATAAAATCCATGGGCGAGGGGTAATACATCTCGCCGTCAGAGTTGCGGTTGAGGGCAAAATAAACGTCCTTGACGGTTATTTCGGGGGCTTTCGTGTCCTTGACGGCAAGGCGCACTCTTTGCGTTCTTCCGCTGCCGCTTACGTTGAAATAATATACTCCCGCGTGGTTTATACAGTCGGGGTCGAAGTCGCCATCAAAGGTCGCGCCCTCGCCTAAAATATCGGTGGCGGAAATATACTCCCCCGCCTCGATATTTACCCGCACGAACTGCGAATTGAGGTAAATACATACCGCAATAAGCACTGCCGCAATCAGTAACAGTCCGCCAAGTATAAATAAAAGGAAATTTCGCGCATCCTCGTAATAAACGCCTATCCTTACCTTCAGCTTTGCCTTTCGGCTTATATATACGGTCATTATTGACTCCTTAGCTTCATTATGATTCAATTATACCATTTTTAAACAGTGCAGTCAATAAAAAAAGCCGAAACTTCACTTCAACAAGTGAACTTTCGACTTACTTATTCCCTCTTATGAAGGGTTTTTGCACCTGCGGTGGGCAAAATCGCGTGAGGTATATCTCACGTCTGCAGTTCTGCTCCCGACCTGCTTATCCCTCTTATGAAAAGTTTTTGAATGAGGAGGGGGTGCAGGGGGAGGAGAAAAC
>JAZSBL010000019.1:0-61588 GCA_045602385.1 Eubacteriales bacterium
CGTCGAGCTTCAGGTATCCTACGTTGCTATGGGTAGCCTTGAAGATCTCCGCGCGCTTCTTGCAGACGGTGAGACCTACATGGACCGTGGCGCAAACTTCGCTAACGTTGCCGGACAGGTAGAGTACAACAAGGACGGTACACCCGTAGTAACAGAGTGATCTGTTGCAAAAACGAATGCCACGTATAAGTGGTATAACTAAATAACACATCCCCTGCACCAAACGGTGCAGGGGATTCTTTCTATATTAAGTTGTTGCAAAATTTACATAAAATCAATAAAAAAATATATATAAATCGCTCTTTTCACTATTGACAAAATCATATTAAAGGACTATAATATCAAAGTGCGCGGAATTAGGAGTTTTTCTTCCTAATTTTATATATATTGTTTATAAGCTCAAGGGCGACGACGTCGCCCTTGACTTACGCTCACTTTTATTATACTATTTCAGAGAGAGAAAGGCGTTCTTATGGATAACGTTCAAATTCTGCTGTCAATTTCAGTCTGCGCTCTCGCGGGCTTGCTAATGTCCCGTGTCTGCAAAATATTCAAGCTTCCCGCCGTTACAGGCTACCTTATCGCGGGTATTCTCGTCGGCACCTTCTGCCTCGGCGGAATCACTCTTCCCGGCGGCTACCGCCTGGGATTCGGCGCGGATGATTTCTCCGATATCGCATCACTCGCGCTTGTAAGCGAGATGGCGCTCGGATTTATCGCGTTCTCTATCGGTAGCGAGTTCAGGCTCTCCGAGCTTAAAAAGACGGGTAAGCAGGCAACCGTTATAGGTATAGTTCAGGCTCTCGTCACAAGTGCGGTATGTATAGGCGTGCTTTTCGGCTTGCACTATATTCTTATCGCAACCACGGGCAAGGACTACCTCCCGATCCCCGCCGTTCTCATTCTCTCGGCTATCGCTACAGCGACCGCGCCCGCGGCAACGCTTATGGTAGTTCGTCAATATAAGGCAAAGGGCCCATTGACAAACCTCTTGCTCCCCATCGTCGCTCTTGACGACGCGGTAGGACTTATCGTTTTCGCGGTTCTCTTCGGCGTTGCTAAAGCGCTTCAGACAAACTCGGTTGACCTAATTTCGATCTTGGTCGAGCCCGCCATTGAGATAATCGCATCTCTCCTTCTCGGCGCCATCCTCGGCTTTGTCCTTTCAAAGCTTGAGAAGCTCTTCCACTCCAACTCCAACCGTCTTAGCCTTGTTATCGCGTTCGTTTTCGCAACCGTCGCGCTCACACAGCTCAAAAATCTCCATATCGGCGAGGTACATATCGGCTTCTCCTCTCTATTGACCTGCATGATGTGCGGAACGATATTCTGCAACGTCTGCGAATGCTCCGACGAGATGATGTCAAGAGCGGACAGCTGGACAAAGCCCCTGCTTATCGTATTCTTCGTTATAAGCGGAGCCGAGCTTGACCTCAGCGTCTTCCTTCAGCCCATCTTCGTCCTTATCGGCGCTGTTTACATAATTTCGCGTTGCCTCGGTAAGTATTTCGGAGCTATGGGCTCTGCCATAATGACAAAATGCTCCCCCACCACCGTAAAATACCTCGGCATCACGCTCTTCCCTCAAGCAGGTGTTGCGCTTGGTATGGTAAGCACGGTAGCATCCGATAATATTATCTCCGCAGAGGTAGCAAGCACGGTAAGATTCGTCATTCTCTTCGCGGTTCTCGTCTACGAGATCTTTGGCCCCGTTATGACCAAGTGGGCTCTTACCAAGGCGGGAGATATCACCGAAAAGCCTGCGGACTCCAGCAAGAGAAGGATCAATGCCCCGGAGCGCGAGCGCCACGTAAAGCACCACCTCAAGCAAAATTAATTTAATACTTGAATAAAGAAGCCATTGTATGTCAATACTCCTTCTGTAAAACGGGCAAAGCCCCCAAAAAAGAAAGGATATTCATACAATGGCTTCTTCTAAAAAATTACTTATCTGCGCCGCGGCAATTCTTCTCGTAGCGCTTACCGCCTCTCTTTTGCCTATCCACGGTGAGGCGGCTATCTACGACACAGTGGTGCGACTCCACGTGGTAGCAAACTCCGATTCCGAGGAGGATCAGGCACTCAAGCTAAAGGTCCGCGACGCGGTTATAGCGGTGGTTACGCCCGCCGTAGAGGGCTGTAAAACACAGTCAGAGGCGATCGAAGCTATCAGCACTGTAATTCCCGACATAGAGAGCGCAGCGCGCTCTACGGTAACGGAAAACGGCTATTCTTACGCCGTCAAGGTCGAGCTCGGCGAGGAATACTACCCCACTAAGAATTACGAATCCTGCGCCTTTCCGGAGGGCGAGTACGTATCCCTGCGCGTGCTTATCGGAGAGAGTGCGGGGCAAAATTGGTGGTGTTGCCTTTTCCCTCCCCTCTGCCTCTCGTCAGCAAGCGCGGATGATAAGAGCTCCAACGAGGAAGCGTTTATCTCAGTAGGTCTTACCAGCGACCAATACAAGCTCGTCACCGAAAGCAACACCCCCAAATACAAGGCGCGCTTCAAAATACTTGAAACAGTATCCTCGTGGTTTAAATAAACCCACAAAAAAGAGTCAATGCTTTAGAGCGTCGCTCTAAAGGACAGTTTTCAAAAATACGGCATATCTCGAAAGAGGTATGCCTTATTTTGCGTTTGTGTCCACAAATGCAGTGCTTGTCAGGAAAACTGACAAGTTATAGGTGAACATAAAAAAGGCTCCCTTGTGTAAAGGGAGCTGTCAGCGAAGCTGACTGAGGGATTGTTCTACGAGGTGATCAATATATTCGCAAACACCCTGAAAATTCTTATGTATTTCCGTATTAGGTATCCTAATAACTGTCAATCCATATTCTTCAAGAAAAGCTGTTCTTTCTTCATCATATTGCTTTTCTACTTCTGTATAATGCCCAGAACCGTCAAGCTCTATGACGAGCTTTGCCTCTGCACAGTAAAAATCTGCGATATACCTTCCGAGAACCTTTTGACGAGAAAAGCGAATGGAATATGTACGCAAAAAATCATACCAAAGGTGTTTTTCTTCTTTGGTCATATTCTTTCGCAGCATTTTTGCGGTCGGAACAATGTCTTTATTATGTTTTCTCTGCATTACAATCCCTCCGTCACGCTTCGCGTGCCACCTCCCTTTACACAAGGGAGGCTTGCGCAGAACGCAATCCTTTTTTCTCGGAAAATTGAGTTTTGTTATGTTAATTTGTTCAATAAAAAGTACGGGCGCTGACCAACTACAATCACATTTGTTACATCAGAAATATCATAGTCGCTATTTTCATATGTCAACAAAAACTCTTGTTCACTCGGGTAAACAATTTCTTGACCATACCAAGGGTTCGAGGATTGTGGCGTAAGCTCCAAGTATGTTATTTTGCTTTCTGCCTCAAACGTTAGTATCGTGTGTACTTTGTTTTTCTTCTTGTTGTGTAACAACCATATTTTACTTGGAACATTTAAATTATCAAGTATAGATTGCATTACCAAAACCGCATCTACACAAGTACCGATTTTTTCTTTAAGCGTGGCAGATGGATCTTGAACAGTATAAACAGTCAATGAGAGATGATAGTAGTCATCATCAAATCCATTTTTCATATTCGGTTTATATTTTCGACCGTCAACAATGAAGCCGTACTCAAAACCGTTGTTATATAATTTCGATTTTAGTATATTGCATATTTCTTTGATTGTCATTCTCAAGTTCACCCCATCAAATTTTTGTTTGTTGTTTATAACTTATTTCACATCTGCATTATAGCACAAAAACCGCAGAAAATCAATCTGCGGTTTCTATTTTTTCTGTCGGTAGGTGGTGTACTCTAAAACTGTCCTTAAGAGTACAGCCCATTCGCATTGACTCTTTTTTATTACACAATATCATTTATCCTCTGCCTTTACCTCGCAGTAGATGCAGCGGTAAACGCGCTTTTCTCTGTCTGTCAGCTTGAATATATGCGCAAGCTCCTGCTCGGTCGTGGTGATACAACGGGGATTCTTGCATTTGAGCACGTTATCAAGTCTTTCGGGAAGCTCGATGCTCTTTTTGGCAACAAGCACACTGTCCTTTATAACGTTGACAGTAATTCCGGGGTCAACGTAGCCGAGAATATCCATATTCAAGGATATATCTGCATCTATCTTGATAATATCCTTTCTGCCCATCTTCTTGCTCTGCACGTTCTTGATTATAGCAACCGGACAATCAAGAGAGTCAAGACCGAGAAGATTATATACTCTCATTCCAAGCCCCGCGGTAATGTGGTCGATGACTATTCCGTTCTTGATCGAATCTACGTTCATACCGTCACCTCCAAAAGCTTCAAAATAAGCGCCATTCTCATGTATTTGCCGTTTAATACCTGCTTGAAGTAGCACGCGCGAGGGTCGGAGTCGATAGAAACCGCTATCTCGTTCACTCTCGGCAGTGGGTGAAGGATAGAAAGGTCGTCCTTCGCCGTCTTTAGCTTGTCGGGAGTCAGAATGTAGCTGTCCTTCAGCCTGAGGTAATCCTCCTCATTGAAGAAACGCTCTCTCTGAACGCGTGTCATGTAGAGTATGTCAAGCTCAGGCATGACCTCTAAAAGATCGGTGGTCTGCACGTACTCTATGTTATTTGCGCGAAGCACGTCCCTCTTTATGTAGCTGGGGAGCTTCAACTCCTCGGGAGAAATGAGGATTATTTTTATTCCCGTGTATCTTGAAAGCGCGCTGATAAGCGAGTGGACCGTTCTGCCGAACTTAAGGTCACCGCAAAAGCCCACCGTAAGATTATCAAATCTTCCCTTCTCTCTCCAAATAGTGAGAAGGTCTGCAAGCGTCTGCGTGGGGTGGTTGTGTCCGCCGTCACCCGCGTTTATCACGGGGATAGAGGAATTCATCGACGCAACAAGCGGCGCGCCCTCCTTGGGGTGGCGCATAGCTATAATATCTGCGTAGCAGGATACTGTCTTCGCCGTGTCGGCTACGCTCTCGCCCTTAGCCGCACTCGATGAGCCTGCGCTTGAAACGCTCAATACGTTTCCGCCAAGCTCGTACATAGCCGCCTCAAAGGAAAGGCGCGTACGCGTCGAGGGCTCGAAGAAAAGCGTTGCAAGCTTTTTGCCGCGGCAAGCATCGCTGTATTTTCGGGGATCTCTGATGATATCCTCTGCGGTTGAGATAAGCTCCGCTATCTCACCTACCGTGAGGTCGTTTATATCAATAAGATGTCTCATTTTTATAACCTTTCGATTTAAGATTAAGCCTTGGCTCCGTTTACCGCAAGGTAATTCTTGATTCTCTCAACGTTCTCGCGGTTAGCCTCGTTCTCCTCGAGATACTCGATGATATCGTATACGTCAACGATAGAATATACGGGGAAACCGAACTGCTCCTCGATCTCCTGCATAGCTCCCTTTTCACCCTGACCCTTTTCCTTGCGGTCAACCATGATAAAGGTAGCGGCTACGCGTGTTCCCTCAAGGTGAGAGAGTATCTCCATGCTCTCGCGGATCGCAGTTCCCGCGGTGATAACGTCTTCGATGATGACGATCTCCTCGCCCGCCCCCGGAACATATCCAACGAATACGCCGCCCTCGCCGTGATCCTTGACCTCTTTACGGTTAAAGAAGAAGGGCACGTTGAGTCCGTTCTTGGAAAGAGCAACTGCCGCCGACACAGAAAGGGAGATTCCCTTGTATGCAGGACCGTAGAGGACCGCCTGCTTATCTCCGAGCTTCTCCTTGTATGCCTTAGCGTAGAACTCACCGAGAGTTGCTATGTCGTTTCCTGTCTTGATCATTCCCGCGTTGATAAAGTAGGGTATCTTTCTGCCGCTCTTTGCGGTGAAATCACCGAACTTAAGAACGCCCGCTCCCTCTAAAAACTGTATAAATTCTCTTTTGTACTGTTCCATAATTACCGTTTCTCCTTGTTTTTAGTTTGACTTAACAGTGCAAAGCGCATAATGCAAGGTGCGTAGTGCAAAATGCAGAGTGCAAAGTGCAGAGTTAAGGTAGTTTTTCGCAAAAGCGAAAAACATTTTATCGTTATTTATCCTTTGAATTACATATAGCAACCAAAATGGCAATGAGTTCATTAACATCCGAATAAAGGCTTGAATATTCCTTATCGCTTAAATAGCCTGTCGCATGCAGAAGTCTGATCCAATATTGTGTTTCATTGGCTTCCTTCAAGGAAATTGCAATTTTAGAGTAAAAATCCGCTTTAGACTGTCCTCTTTGAGCCTCGCTAACGTTTGCGCCGATGCTTGTTCCGCTTCTCAGCAGTTGCTTAGATAAAACATATTCTTTTTTATCTGAGTTAAGATATTGGTACACCTTTACAATTCTTATTGCAAAATCGAAGCTTTTGACTTCAATAATTGATTTCTTCATACCGTTTCCGCTCAACTCTGCATTCTGCATTCTGCACTTTGCACTCAATCCACGAACTCCGCAACGCATCTCTCATACGCCGCAACAGGATCAGCTGCCGCGGTGATCGGACGACCGACAACAATGTAGTCAGAGCCGATTCTCTTTGCCTCAGCAGGAGTCATAACTCTCTTCTGGTCGCCGATGTCACCGTCTGCAAAGCGAACGCCGGGGGTTACGGTTACAAATCCCTCGCCGCAACGCTCATGTACCTTCTCTGCCTCAAGGGGAGAGCAAACTACACCGTCAAGGCCTGCCTTCTTTGCGCAGGACGCGTAGTGCATAACTACCTCGGGCATCTGCTCCTTGATAAGAAGATCGTTCTCCATGCTCTCCTGATCGGTGCTTGTAAGCTGTGTTACCGCGATGAGCATAGGACGTGTGCCGTCGGGTCTTGTAAGTCCCTCGATAGCCGCCTCCATCATTCTGACGGTGCCCGCAGCATGAAGATTTGTCATATCGACGTCAAGGCGGGAAAGAACCGCCATAGACTTTTTAACCGTGTTGGGAATATCGTGAAGCTTGAGGTCAAGGAATATCTTGTGGCCTCTCTTTTTTATCTCTCTTACGATCTGCGGGCCCTCTGCATAATAGAGCTCCATTCCGATCTTGACAAAGGGCTTTTTGCCTGTAAACTTGTCAAGAAATGCAAAAACCTTTTCCGCGCTGTCAAAGTCACACGCAATAATTACGTCTTTTCCCATCACTTTACTCCTTTTATTATATCACTTAAATTTTCAATTCCGTATTTTTCCATAACTCGGGGAAGATCCTCGATGAGCCTCTTGCACGCATAGGGGTCAACGAGGTTTGCCGCGCCTACCTCTACCGCGGTCGCTCCCGCAAGCATCATTTCTATCACGTCCTCGGCGCTTGACACACCGCCCATTCCGATAACGGGAATGCTGACCGCGTGAGCGACCTGATATACCATTCTTACGGCTACGGGGAAGATCGCAGGGCCGGAAAATCCTCCCATCCTGTTTGCAATAACAGGCTTTCTCGTGCGGAGGTCAATTCTCATACCGAGAAGCGTATTTATAAGGCTGACCCCGTCCGCACCTGCCTCCTCGCAAGCCTTTGCGATGGCAACGATATCGGTTACGTTAGGAGAAAGCTTTACGATAACGGGCTTGGTGGTTACCGCCTTTACGGCTCTCGTCACCTCTGCCGCGCCCTCGGGCGTAGTTCCGAACGCCATTCCGCCGCCGTGAACGTTAGGGCAGCTTATATTTACCTCTATCCAGCCAACCTGCTCGCACTTATCTATCTTCTCGCATGTGTAAACGTAATCCTCTACCGAGAAGCCCGATACGTTAGCCATAACAGGCTTGTTAAAGCACTTTTTTAACTTGGGAAGCTCCTCGGAAATGACCTTTTCAACACCGGGATTCTGCAGTCCGACCGCGTTTATCATACCGTTTGGCGTTTCGGCAATTCTCGGCGTGGGATTTCCGAATCTGGGGTCCTTGGTCGTTCCCTTAAAGGAGAATGTACCAAGCATGTTTATATCGTAAAGCTCCGCGAACTCATATCCGAATCCAAACGTACCCGAAGCGGGGATTATCGGGTTAGAGAGCTCTATACCGCAAAGGTCAACACTCATTTTTCCCATAATATCTCCTCCTTCTTCATAACAGGACCTTCCTTGCAGATGCGCTTGTAGCCCGTGATAGTCTTACAGGAGCAACCCATGCACGCACCAAAGCCGCAGCCCATTCTCTCCTCAAAGCTGAACTGTCCCTCCGTCTTTGAGGTATTATATACAGCCTTGAGCATAGGCTCGGGACCGCAGGTGTAGAAATAGCTGTAATCAGCATCCTTCATAACGTCGGTCACAAATCCGCGCACTCCATACGAGCCGTCAACCGTGGTTACGGTCACATCCACGCCAAACGCCTTGAATTCTTCCTCATAAAAGACCTCGTCCGCCTTGTTAAATCCAAGGACAACGACGGGTTTTTTACCTTCTGCAACAAGCTTTTTGCAAAGCATATACATAGGCGGAACACCAACACCTCCGCCAAGCAGCATGGGATTTTGGCCCGAAAGACTTGTATCGTAGCCGTTGCCAAGACCTGTAAGAACGTCAAGCTTCTCGCCCGCGGCCATATTGCTCATCTGCTCGGTTCCCTTGCCTACTACCTTGTAGATAAGAGTGAGGATATCTCCCTCGCAGTCACAGACCGAAATAGGACGGCGGAGGAAAAGCCCATCAAGCTTTATGTTGACGAACTGTCCGCAGTTTGTTATATCGGAGGTATCGCCTTCAAGCAGCATTCTGTAAACGTTGCTTGTCAGCGCTACGTTTTCCTTTATTGTAAAAATCGATTGTTTCATTTCATTTCCTTGTCGCAGAGCAGGTTTACCCGCCCTGCGAGTTTATTTTTATGCGTCTATCGTTGAAATTGTAAGAGTTGTCTCCTCAAGCACGTCGAGCAATACGCGTACTGTATCAAGAGAGGTGAACATAGTCACATTGTTCTCTGTCGCGTACTTTCTTATCTCAAATCCATCGCGGATAACTCCGGAGGATGAGGGGTCACTCGTATTGATAACGTAAGCAATATGTCCCTGACGAATCGACTCTGCGATCTCCTCGGAGCCCTCGGAGAGCTTGCTTAATACGTGGGTGCGGATTCCGTTTTCCTTAAGGAACTTCGCGGTGCCGCTGGTAGCCTCGATATTGAATCCGAGATTATAGAAGCGGCGAATGAGAGGAAGAGCCTCTGCCTTGTCGCAGTCTGCGATCGTCGCAAGGACGGTTCCGTAGTTCTGCAAGTGCATTCCGGATGCCTGAAGAGCCTTGTAAAGCGCTCTGTAATACTTGTCGTCGTAACCGATCGCCTCACCTGTCGACTTCATCTCGGGGGAGAGGTACGCATCAAGTCCGCGGAGCTTGTTGAAGGAGAATACAGGCACCTTTACATACCATCTCTTCTTCTCCTCGGGGTAGAGCGAGAAAATTCCCTGCTCCTTTAAGGACTTGCCGAGAATACACTCGGTCGCGATGTCCGCCAGACTGTATCCGGTTGCCTTTGAAAGGAAAGGAACTGTTCTTGAGGAACGGGGGTTAACCTCGATGATATATACCTCGTCGTTCTTGACAACGATGAACTGAATATTGTAAAAACATACTATACCTATTCCAAGACCGAGCTTCTTTGCATACTGAAGGATAGTTCCCTTGACCTTGTCGGATATCGAGAAGGTGGGGTATACGCTTATCGAGTCACCCGAGTGAATACCCGTGCGCTCTACAAGCTCCATGATACCGGGCACGAATACGTCGTGTCCGTCACAGATAGCGTCAACCTCGACCTCCTTACCGCTGATATACTTGTCAACAAGAACAGGCTTGTCCTCGTCTATTTCAACGGCGGTCTTAAGGTAATGGCGAAGCTGATCCTCGTTTGCAACAATCTGCATCGCGCGTCCGCCAAGCACGAAGGAGGGGCGAACAAGCACGGGATAGCCGACTTTAGCCGCCGCGGCAACACCGTCCTCGATCTTTGTGACCGCTCTACCCTCGGGCTGAGGAATGCCAAGCTCCTTAAGGAGCTTTTCAAATGCATCTCTGTTCTCTGCGCGGTCGATTGCGGCGCAATCCGTGCCGATTATCTTAACGCCGAGATCGTGGAGAGGCTGCGCAAGATTGATCGCGGTCTGTCCGCCAAGCGAAGCTACAACTCCCTCGGGCTTTTCAAACTCGATGATGTTCATAACGTCCTCGGGTGTGAGAGGCTCAAAGTAAAGCTTGTCTGCGGTAGTATAGTCGGTTGAAACCGTTTCGGGGTTGTTGTTGATAATGATCGCCTCGTAGCCCGACTTCTTGATCGTAGATACCGCGTGAACGGTAGAGTAGTCGAACTCAACGCCCTGTCCGATTCTGATAGGACCTGCACCGAGAACGATGATCTTCTTTTTATCGGTAAGCTTTGACGCGTTCTCTCCGGTGTAAGAGGAGTAGAAGTAAGGAATGTATGCGCCTGTGTGGCAGGTATCGACCATCTTGAATACGGGGAAAAGCTTATGCTCGCGTCTGAACTTGAAGACGTCAAGCTCACAGCACTCCCACATTCTCGCCACGTACTTATCCGAGAAGCCCATCTTCTTTGCATCTCTCAGAGTGTCAATGTCAAACTTGTTCTGCTTTAGCGTTTCCTCCATGTCGATAATATTCTTTATCGCCTCAAGGAAGAAAGCGGTGATCTTGGTGATCTCATGTATCTCCTCAACCGTCGCGCCTCGGTAGATAAGCTCTGCGATCGCGAATATGTTATCGTCGCGGAACTCCTTTATGTAATCGCGAAGCTCAGCGTCGCTCATGTTATCAAACTTGTGGTGGTAGAGGTGGTGTACGCCGACCTCAAGGGATCTGATTCCCTTGAGTAGGCATTCCTCAAGATTGGAGCCGATACCCATTACCTCGCCCGTCGCCTTCATCTGCGTTCCAAGCAGATTTGAAGCGTTTGTAAACTTATCAAACGGGAAACGGGGAAGCTTTGCAATAACGTAGTCAAGCTGGGGCTCGAATGCCGCGTTGGTATTGGCGATCTTGATCTCCTCAAGCGACATGCCGACCGCGATCTTTGCGGTAACGCGCGCGATAGGATATCCCGATGCCTTGGATGCAAGCGCGGAGGAGCGAGAAACGCGGGGGTTTACCTCAATGAGGTAATACTGGCTGGAATGGGGGTCAAGCGCGAACTGAACGTTACATCCACCCTCTATCTTAAGCTCCTTGATAAGCTTTATAGCGGAGTCGTTGAGCATCTTCTTGTCAGCATCGGACAAAGTCATAATAGGAGCTACGACCAGGGAGTCACCCGTGTGAACACCGACGGGGTCGATATTCTCCATGCCGCAAATGGTGATAGCGTGGTCGTTCGAGTCTCTCATTACCTCAAACTCGATCTCCTTGTATCCCTTTACGCTCTTTTCAATAAGAACCTGATGAACGGGAGAAAGCTTAAAGGCATTTACACCTATCTCGCAAAGCTCCTCAACGTTATTGGCAAATCCGCCGCCCGTACCTCCGAGCGTGAACGCGGGACGAAGAACTACGGGATAACCTATTCTCTCTGCCGCCTCTTTCGCCTGTTCAAGATCGTATGTGATCTCAGAGGGAATAACAGGCTCGCCGATAGACTCGCAAAGCTCCTTGAACATTTCTCTGTCCTCGGCTCTCTCGATGCTCTCACTGCTCGTTCCAAGCAGCTCAACACGGCACTCTTTGAGTATTCCCTTCTTTTCAAGCTGCATAGCAAGGTTAAGGCCCGTCTGTCCACCGATACCGGGAAGAATAGCGTCAGGTCTCTCGTAACGCAGAATCTTTGCAATGTATTCAAGTGTAAGGGGCTCCATGTATACCTTATCCGCGATAGCAGTATCTGTCATAATGGTAGCAGGATTGGAGTTTACAAGGACAACCTCATATCCTTCCTCCTTGAGCGCAAGACACGCCTGAGTGCCCGCGTAGTCAAATTCTGCCGCCTGACCGATTACGATAGGTCCTGAGCCTATGATTAAAATCTTTTTTAAATCTGTTCTCTTTGCCATTTTTCGTCCTCCTCTTTATTCTTCTGCAATAAAAGTGTGGGTTTGTATGTCTGTTAAATTATCTTACCGTTGTAGACTGTTGCCTTGTGGGCTCCGCAAAGCCTTGCACCCTCAAAGGGTGTTGCCCTGCCCTGAGATTTGAATTTTTCGGGGTCGACCAAAAATTCCTCGTCAAGCGCCCAGACAGAAAAGCTGTCACCGATCGGAAGCCCGAACCGCTCTCTTGGGTTGTAGCACATCAGCTCGACAAGCTTGTCCATGCTCATCATACCCGTCTTAACGAAGTGCGTGTACATAAGCGGGAATGCCGTTTCAAGTCCGACTATTCCAAACGCGCTCTTCTCAAGTCCGCGGCTCTTCTCCTCTGCCGAGTGCGGCGCATGATCGGTCGCTATCATCGAGATCGTGCCGTCAAGCACACCTTCAATAAGTGCCGCCCTGTCAGCCTCACCGCGAAGCGGAGGATTCATCTTAAATCTGCCGTGCTCCTGTAGGTCCTTATCTGTAAGGATGAGGTAATGAGGTCCCGTTTCGCAAGTCACCCTGACTCCGTCGGCCTGCGCGGCGCGAATAAGCTCAACGCTCTCCTTTGTAGATATATGGCAGACGTGGTAGTCACATCCTACCTCGTCGCATAGCTTAAGGTCTCTTTCTATCTGTCGCCACTCACTCTCAGAGCAGATTCCCCTGTGTCCGTGAGCTCGCGCGTACTCTCCGTCGTGTATATATCCGCCATGCAAGAGGTCGTTCACCTCGCAGTGCGCAACGATCATTTTGCCCAGAGCCTTTGCCCTCTGCATAGCCTCGCGCATCATGCCTTCGTCCTGAACGCCTCGGCCGTCGTCCGAAAAGGCAATGCAATTATTTGCCATGCCCTCAAGATCGGCAATCTCCTCGCCCCTCTCTCCGACGGTTATCGCTCCGTACGGGTGAACACCTATCAGGGCATCTCTTTTTATAATCTCCGTCTGCTCTCGTAAATGCTCAACCGAATCGGGCACGGGATTGAGGTTCGGCATAGTGCAAACGTCGGTATATCCGCCTGCCGCCGCCGATAGCGATCCCGATTTTATCGTCTCCTTATAAGAAAAACCCGGCTCACGAAAATGCACATGCACATCGCAAAAACCGGGAAGAATAGTATATTCGGGAGCATTAAAAGAAGACAGTGAATCCTGCGAGGAGAAACAGTTAGAGAAGGATTCCTTATCCTTCGCCTTTACATACATCTTCGCCTTCAATTCAGTCATTTTGGATCTCCGTTTTACTTTGGATTTATGCGGCAAAATATTTTTGCCTAAACTTAAGATATTATACTATAATTATATTTAATTGTCAAGCGATAACTCGCATTTTTATCAAAAAAGTAACAATTCACAAAGCGTACCGCCCCTTACCGTCCGCTTTTGTCTAAAACAAAGCAATGACCGAGGCGAATAACGCCTCGGTCATAATCATTCTCATATAGATTACTGTGTTATCGGAATGCTGGGGAAGGTAATTTCTTCCTCCTCATAATATCCGGGCTCCAGTGTCTCCATTGTCTGCGCGGGAGTCTCTTCCTTTTCCTCGGGCTTGAATACAATTGCGCAAACAACAAGTATTGCAAGAACGCAAACAGCAGCAACAATTGCTATGATTGTTTTTTTCATATCCTTCTCCATTCGTGATAAAAAATCTATTCTGCTTTAATTATACATTAGATTGTCGCAGTTGTCAACCCGTATTTTAAATCAGAACAATCCGGATATAACGCCATTGTCATCAACGTCTATTCTCTCGGCAGCAGGAACCTTAGGCAGACCGGGCATGGTCATTATTGCGCCTGTCAATGCCACCACAAAGCCCGCGCCCGCAGAAACCTTGACCTCACGCACAGTAACCTTAAAGCCCTCAGGCGCGCCAAGCTTGGTCGGATCGTCAGAGAAGGAATACTGCGTCTTTGCAACACAAACGGGACACTTGCCAAAGCCGAGCGATTCAAGTCTTGCTACCTGCTCCTCCGCTTCGGGCGTGAGTAATACACCGTCTCCGCCGTACACCCTCTTGACCACCGTATCAAGCTTCTCGGATATAGAAAGATCATCCCCATAGCTGAAGCTAAAGTCGTTTTTCTCCTCACAAAGTCTTATTATCTCCTCTGCAAGTGCCACTCCGCCATTACCGCCATCCGCCCAAACGGTCGATAGGACAACGTTAACGCCAAGAGCTCGGCACTTCTCAATTACAAGCTCGATCTCGGCATCGGTGTCGGTCGGGAAACGGTTGACAGCCACTACGCAGGGAAGCTTGTATACGTTCTTTATATTTGAAACGTGACGAAGAAGATTAGGTATTCCCTTCTCAAGAGTCTCAAGATTTTCCTCTGCAAGCTCGGTCTTCTGTGAGCCGCCGTGCATTTTCAGCGCGCGTACGGTTGCAACCATAACCACCGCAGAAGGGGCAAGTCCCGCCATACGGCACTTGATATCAAGGAACTTCTCAGCGCCGAGATCCGCGCCAAATCCGGCCTCGGTAACGGCGTAATCGCCGAGCTTCATTGCCATTTTGGTGGCAATTACAGAGTTACAGCCGTGCGCAATGTTTGCAAACGGACCGCCGTGAACTATCGCGGGCGTTCCCTCAAGAGTCTGGACCAGATTGGGCTTGATGGCATCCTTCAAAAGCGCCGCCATAGCACCAACTGCCTTGAGCTCTCCCGCAGTTACGGGCTTATCGTCATAGGTGTATCCGACAATGATCCTCGCAAGTCTTGCTTTGAGGTCGGATATAGAGGATGCAAGGCAGAATACCGCCATGATCTCGGATGCGACCGTAATATCATATCCGTCCTGACGCGGCACGCCGTTAACCTTGCTGCCAAGTCCGTCCTGAATACAACGGAGCTGACGGTCGTTCATGTCAACGCAACGGCGCCAAGTGATCTTGGTAGGATCTATGTTAAGCGCATTACCCTGATATATATGATTGTCAAGCATAGCCGCAAGCAGATTGTTAGCCGCGCCGATTGCATGGAAGTCTCCTGTAAAATGAAGATTAATGTCCTCCATGGGCACTACCTGCGCGTATCCGCCGCCTGCGGCGCCGCCCTTGATTCCAAAGACGGGACCCAATGAGGGCTCTCGGATAGCAACAACGACATTCTTGCCCAACTTTTTCAGTCCGTCGGCGAGACCTATCGTAGTCGTAGTCTTTCCCTCACCCGCGGGCGTGGGAGTGATTGCGGTAACGAGAATGAGCTTGCCCTCGGAGCGATCGGACTCGACCAAGAGAGAATTATCTATCTTAGCCTTATAATTTCCGTATTGCTCGAGATATTTCTCATCAATGCCTGCCACCTTTGCAATATCTCTTATGTGAGACATTTTTGCGGATTGTGCTATTTCTATATCGGACAAATAAGCCATATTCTTATCTCCTTGCGTAATTTTTTATATATTTTTGTTAAACGGAAATTACTTGAAATACTTGACCGCGCTTTCAAACATCTTCATATCAAACGCGCCGGGAACGTTCTTGTAAAGGCCGTTGCCAATACGCTCCGAGTGACCCATCTTACCGAATACTCGTCCGTCGGGCGAGGTAATTCCCTCAACCGCAAATGCGGAATCATTGGGATTGTATCTTATGTCATCGGTAGGAGCACCGTCAAGATCCACATACTGCGTAGCGATCTGACCGTTAGCGGCAAGCTGACGGAGAAGATCCTCGTCGCAAAGGAATCTACCCTCTCCGTGCGAGATCGCAACGGTGTAGATATCACCGACCTCTGTACCCGCAAGCCAAGGTGACTTGTTGGACGCGATCCTCGTGCGAACGAGCTTCGACTGGTGACGCGAGATCGTATTGAATGTAAGTGTGGGGGCATTCTCGTCGGGATCTGTTATTCTGCCGTAGGGCACAAGACCAAGCTTGATAAGTGCCTGGAATCCGTTACAGATACCGCACATAAGTCCGTCACGGTTATCAAGGAGGGCGTGAACACCGTCTTTGATCTGCTGGTTGCGGAAGAACGCCATAATAAACTTACCCGATCCGTCAGGCTCGTCACCGCCTGAGAATCCGCCGGGAACAAATACCATCTGGGAGTCGGAAAGCTCCTTTGCAAAGCTCTCTACGCTTCTCCGGATTCCGTCCTGGGTAAGGTTGTTGATAACAAATATCTTAGCCTCGGCTCCTGCGTCTCTCATGACCTTTGCGGAGTCAAATTCACAGTTTGTGCCGGGGAATACGGGGATAAGCACCTTGGGTCTGGCGACCTTGACAGCGGGAGCTGCGCGCTTGTCCGCGTTGTAGGAGAACGCCTCGTATTTTCTGTTATTCTCCTTTTCAAGCATCGGGAATACACCCTCAAGCTTCTTTTCATAAAGCTCGTCGAGCTCGGCGAAGGATACCGCCTTGCCCCTGTACTCTACCGTCTCAGAGTCCGTAAAGCATCCGATAACTTCACCCTCTACGCCCTCGTCGACCTCAAGCAAGAAGGAGCCGTAAGCATATCCAAATATATCGTCAAGAGAAAGACCCTCGTCATACTTGAATCCAAGACCGTTACCTATGCACATCTTGTATACCGCCTCGGCAATACCTCCGATCGTAGGCGTATAAGCGGAATACACCTTGCCCTCTCTCATAAGAGCCGTAACCTTGGAGAAGAGTTCCTTCAAGGACTGTGCTGTGGGAAGATTATCCTCACCGTATTCGGGAGAAAGCTTAACGAGCTTGTGTCCTGCCGCCTTTGCGTCGTTTGTCACTACCTCGTCGGTCTTTCCCGTGGTTACCGCAAAGGAAACAAGTGTGGGAGGAACGTCAAGCTTTTCAAAGGAGCCGCTCATAGAGTCCTTACCGCCGATAGCGCCTATTCCAAGCTCAACCTGGGCTCTGAAAGCGCCAAGGAGCGCCGCGAAGGGCTTGCCCCAACGCTTGCCGTCTTTCATCGGCTTCTCAAAGTATTCCTGGAAGGTAAGATAAACGTCCTCAAAGGACGCGCCGCTTGCAACAAGCTTACAAACGCTCTCAACTACTGCAAGATATGCAGAGTGGTAGGGCGACTTTTCCGCGATATAGGGATTGTATCCCCAAGACATATACGAGCAAGTATCGGTATGCTTCTGCTCAACAGATACCTTATGTACCATCGCCTGAATAGGGGTCTTCTGATGCTTTCCGCCGAAGGGCATAAGCACCGTACCCGCGCCGATGGTGGAGTCAAATCTCTCACTAAGTCCGCGCTTGGAGCATATGTTGAGATCGCCTACAAGAGCCTTGTAGCCCTCACCGAACTCTGCGGGAGTCTCCTTTTCGTAAGCCTCGGGCTTCGCGGGAGTAATATCAATATGCTTTTCTGCGCCGTTGGAGTTCAGGAACTCGCGGGATATATCAATGATCGCCTTGCCATTCCAGCGAACGCGGAGGCGAGGCTCCTCGGTAACTCTTGCAACAACAGTTGCCTCAAGGTTCTCGGAGTCTGCAAGCGCCATGAATCTCTCGATATTTTCCTTTTCAATAACGACCGCCATTCTCTCCTGAGATTCGCTTATAGCTATCTCAGTACCGTCAAGTCCCTCGTACTTCTTGGGCACCTTGTTAAGATCAATGTCAAGTCCGTCTGCAAGCTCGCCGATAGCAACCGATACGCCGCCCGCGCCGAAGTCGTTACATCTCTTTATCATTCTGCAGGCCTCTTCGTTTCTGAAAAGACGCTGAAGCTTTCTTTCCTCGGGCGCATTACCCTTCTGTACTTCTGCGCCGCAGGTCTCGACCGAGTGAGAATCGTGAGCCTTGGAGGAGCCGGTAGCTCCGCCTATTCCGTCACGTCCCGTGCGTCCGCCGAGAAGTATTACCACGTCACCGTCAACAGGACACTCGCGGCGCACATTCTTTGCGGGAGCCGCCGCGATGACCACGCCGATCTCCATTCTCTTTGCCGCATATCCCTTGTGATAAAGCTCGTCCACCATACCGGGAGCAAGACCTATCTGGTTACCGTAGGAGGAATATCCCGCCGCCGCGGTCTGCACTATCTTTCTCTGGGGGAGCTTACCGGGGATGGTCTCGCCTACAGGAAGCGTCGGGTCTGCCGCACCGGCCACGCGCATCGCCGCGTATACGTAGGAGCGTCCCGAAAGCGGGTCACGGATAGCTCCGCCGATACAGGTCGCCGCACCGCCAAAGGGCTCTATCTCGGTGGGGTGGTTGTGTGTTTCGTTCTTAAAGAGCAGGAGCCAATCCTCCTCTACGCCATCCACGTTGACCTTCATCTTAACCGTACATGCGTTTATCTCCTCGGACTCGTCAAGCTTTTGGAGCTGTCCTGTCTTTTTGAGGTATTTTGCCGCAAGAGTACCGATATCCATGAGGTTCTGGGGCTTTGTGCGACCTAATTTTTCTCTTGTCGCCAGATATTCATTATATGTTTTTTCGAGAAGCTCGTCTTCGAACTTAACGCTGTCAATAGTTGTCAAAAAGGTGGTGTGACGGCAGTGATCTGACCAGTATGTATCGATCATCTTGATCTCGGTGATAGTGGGATCTCTCATCTCACCCGCAAAATACTCACGGCAGAACCTGATGTCGTCAATATCCATAGCAAGTCCAAGCTTTTTGATAAGATCCGCAAGCTCCCCGTCGCCCATGTTTACAAAACCGTCAACCGTTGCAACGCTTGTGGGGATGTCATACTCCACGGAGAGAGTTTCGGGCATCTCAAGTGCCGCCTCTCTTGCCTCCACGGGGTTGATTACGTACTTCTTGATATCCGCAATATCCTTTTCGGTCAAGACACCGCCAAGCACGTAAACCTTTGCGGAGCGGATGGTGGGACGCTCGCCGCAGGACATGATCTGTATGCACTGCGCCGCACTGTCGGCTCTCTGGTCAAACTGACCGGGGAGATACTCAACCGCAAAAACAGTACCGCCGCGCGCGTCAAGCTCGCTTGTTGCAATATCAAGCTGGGGCTCGGAGAAAACAGACTCTACCGCCGCATCAAAAATCTCCTTTTCAATGTTTTCCGCATCGTATCTGTTAATCACACGAACGCTCTCAAGCGAAGATATGCCAAGGAGATTCTTAAGCTCCGAGAGGAGCGCGTGCGCCTCGTGCGCAAGTTCTTCTTTCTTTTCTACGTATATTCTGTAAACCATTGTAAGATCCTTTCGGGATTATTTCTCGTATGCCGCAAGAGCTCTCTTGCCTATGTCTGTGCGATAGTACGCATTCTCAAATTTTACGTTCTCTGCCTTTTTGTAGGATGCATTGATAGCGTCCTCAAGGCTCTCCGCCACCGAGGTAACGCCAAGAACACGTCCGCCGTTGGTGAGAAGCTTATCACCGTCAAGCTTTGCTCCCGCAACATATACGTCGTCTGCTATATCCGACGGTATGGTCATCTCAAAGCCCTTTTCGTAGCTTTCGGGATAGCCCTTGGACGCCATGATAAGACAGCAAGCGTGTCCATTCTTCCACTTGACCTCGGTCTCGGCAAGAGTGCCATTTGTGGTTGCCTGCATTACAGTAAGAAGATCGCTGTCAAGCAGGGGAAGCACTACCTGCGTTTCGGGGTCACCGAATCGACAGTTGTACTCAATAACCTTGGGGCCGTTCGCGGTAAGCATAAGACCAAAGTAAAGGCAGCCTTTAAAGGTCCTTCCCTCTTTATTCATCGCTTCGATCGTGGGCAGGAATATTTTTTCCATGCACTCCTCAGCAATATCGTTTGTGTAGTAGGGATTGGGAGCTACCGTTCCCATGCCGCCCGTGTTAAGTCCGGTATCATTGTCGCCCGCGCGCTTGTGGTCCATAGAGGAGATCATAGGCTTTACACACTTACCGTCTGTAAATGCAAGCACCGACACCTCAGGTCCGGTCAAAAACTCCTCGATAACAATGTGATCTCCGCTTGCGCCGAACTGCTTGTCCTGCATCATGGAGATGATTGCCTGACGCGCCTCGTATCTCGTCTGTGCAATAATTACACCCTTACCAAGGGCAAGGCCGTCAGCCTTGATGACCGTAGGAACGGGAGCATTGGCAATGTATTCAAGTGCCTTTGCCATATCGTCAAAGACCTCATACGCCGCGGTGGGTATGCCGTATTTTTTCATAAGGTTCTTGGAGAACACCTTGCTTCCCTCTATTATAGCCGCAGATGCACGAGGACCAAAGCAAGGGATACCAGCCTCCTCAAGCGCGTCAACGCAACCGAGAACAAGCGGGTCGTCGGGAGCGACCACCGCATAGTCAATGCCGTTCGCCTTTGCGAACTCAACTATCGCGGGAATATCCTTCGCTCCGATATTTACACACTCTGCGTCTGCCGCCATTCCGCCGTTGCCGGGGAGCGCGTATATCTTCTCTATCGTCTTATTTTCCTTAAGCTTTTTTATGATGGCGTGCTCTCTGCCGCCGCCACCTACAACGATTATTTTCATGTTTTTCTCCAAAGGTTAGATTGTGATGTGTGAGGAGATGCGGTCGCTTTTTGAGAAAAACTGCAAACACGCTACGCGTGATTTGCTGCGAGCTTGCAAAAGCAAGCTGTTCGCGCTCCGCAAAAACTTTCAATAGATTTATCTTTAATCAAGATCAACACCGGGAATTTTTTGAAAGACAAGGCGCACTGCAAAAAGCAAGGCGCAGGCGAATAGCTTGCTATGCAAGCTCGCCATACGGGCAAAGCCCGTATATTCGTAGTTTCCTACGTCAAGCCGCTTTTGAGGAGCAACACAGTATTTCGGAAAATTCACCGTGTTGATTAATGGTGGAACAATCTCATTCCCGTAAACGCCATTACCATTTCGTTCTTATTACATTCTTCAATCACAAGGTCGTCGCGGATAGAACCGCCGGGCTGAGCTATGAACTTAACGCCCGAAGCGTACGCGCGCTTTACGTTATCTGCAAAGGGGAAGAATGCGTCGGAGGCAAGAGCGATCTCGTTGAAGCTTGAAAGCCACTCTGCTCTCTCCTCGGCACTGAGTCTTTCGGGCTGTTCTGTAAAGTAATTCTGCCAGATTCCGTCTGCACAAACGTCCTCCTCGTTGCCGTTGATATAGCCGTCTATAACGTTATCTCTCTCGGGTCTGCCCATTGTGGGGATAAAGGGGAGTGCCAATGTCTTGGGGTGCTGACGAAGGAGCCAGGTGTCTGCCTTGCCGCCCGCAAGTCTTGTGCAGTGTACACGGCTCTGCTGACCTGCTCCCACACCGATAGCCTGACCGTTTACCGCATAGCACACGGAGTTTGACTGCGTGTATTT
Organism: Eubacteriales bacterium; assembly: GCA_045602385.1. Classification (GTDB taxonomy): domain Bacteria; phylum Bacillota; class Clostridia; order Oscillospirales; family CAG-272; genus SVTX01. The sequence continues at coordinate 21,233 of JAZSBL010000019.1, forward strand.
GAGTGTAATAAGCGCAACTATCAAGTCTCTCTTTGCGCTTTCGGGAAGCTCCTTGTTTTCGGTAACAATATTTTCAAGCAGATGATATCCTATCTTGAACTCGTTTCTTCCCTGCTCAAAGGTGATTCCGAAAACGTCCTTCGTTTCAACGGGCGCAGGCTTGTATTCGGGGTCTATCTCAACGATATTGTAGTTTCCCTTTCTCTTGCCCTTGAGTATCTCCAGCGCCTCAGGCTCATAGCCGGGAGCAATGATTCCGTCGGATACCTCACGCGCCAGGAGCTTTGCGGTCATAACGTCGCAAACGTCGGAAAGAGCCACCCAGTCACCAAAGGAGCAAAGACGGTCAGTTCCTCTCGCGCGCACGTATGCGCAAGCCAAGGGTGACTTGTCAAGGTCCTCAAACTCCTCAACGAAGCACGCCTTTTTAAGTCCGTTGTCAAGAGGAAGTCCGATAGCCGCGCTTGTGGGGGAAACATGCTTGAAGGAGGTCGCCGCAGGAATGCCAAATACCTCTTTGAGCTCCTTTACAAGCTGCCATGCGTTGAAGGCGTCAAGGAAGTTAATGTAACCGGGTCTGCCATTGAGCACCTTGATGGGAAGCTCGCTCTCATCCTTCATGAAAATTCTTGCAGGCTTCTGGTTGGGATTACAACCGTATTTAAGTTCAAATTCTTTCATCTTGCACCTCACGCGTTCTTGTTAACTATTCTCGTCTCGCTCGCGCCGCTCTTTATATCAATATAGCGCACGAAAAGCGATACCTTGTTGTCCTCGTTAAGATTCTCCCAGATGTGAGCGGTGAGCTCGTCTATACCCATCTTGGGGAGAAGGAGGGTCTTGGGCTCTCCCTCAAAGGAAGGGAGCGGATTGCCCTCACAGTTGTATGTATGAATGAACTTTGCCTTTCCACACAAGGGATTTGAATACGTATAAGTAAATCTCTCGCAAGAGGAATCGTCACCCTCTGCGCTCTTGAGGATCGACATATCAAAGCTCATCTCACCGTCCTTGCGGTGAATGATACCCGAGATTCTGGGGGTGAAGTTGGGCTTGTCGTCCTCGAATTCACGTGTGCGGAGCGACTCCTCAAATGTCATTCCCTTGCCCATAAGCTCGTATATCGTGTCGGTCTGATCACCGTTGGTCACGATAGTGTCGTCACCCATAACGCGGACGGGATAGTAGATTATGAGGTGGGGGTCGACCATCTTTGATTCGTCAAACGCCTTTGTTCTCATGTCCTCACCCTCGAGAACGAAAACTCTGTTGCGGCTGTTAACGCTTCTTCCCATAATGAAGTATGCGCTTATTGCCTTTTCTCCGTCCTGACTCTTACCTATAATAATTCCTCTGCCGTGATATGCAAGAGAATTAAGCTCTTCCTTAATCGTAGAAATCTTCATATTAGTCCCTTTCAACAATTCTGACTCTGTTATCTTCAACCACAATTCTGTCCTCACAGAAAAGTCTGACGGCATCGGGAAGTATTTTCCACTCCGCCTCCTCCATTATCCTTCTCTGCAGAATTTCGGGCGTGTCCCCCTCCTTGACCTCAACAGCCCTCTGCAATACTATCGGGCCCGCATCGCACTCGGGAGTAACGATGTGAACAGTCGCGCCCGATACCTTAACTCCCTTTTGTAGCGCAGCCTCGTGAACGCGAAGTCCGTAATATCCCTTACCGCAAAATGAGGGAATAAGCGCGGGGTGCACGTTGAGTATTCTGTTTGGGAAGGCATTGTATACCTGCTCGTCAATGATCGTCAAGAATCCCGCAAGCACGACAAGATCAATGCCCGCCTCGACCATTGCATCGGTCAACGCCCTTGAATAATCGGCAATGCTCTCGTAATCTCTGCGAGCTATGACTTTGCCCTCGATTCCCGCATTTTTTGCTCTCTCAAGCGCAAAAACACCCGGCTTTGACGCAATAACAAGTACTATCTCGCCGCGTCCTATCTCGCCGCGTCCTTGCGCGTCAATAAGTGCCTGCAAATTTGTGCCGCCGCCCGAAACAAGCACGGCAATTCTCTTTTCCTCTGCCATCAGCACATTACCACGCCTTCGTCGCCCTTGACTATCTCACCAATAACGTATGCGTCCTCGCCGCACGCGCGAAGTATCTCAAGCGCCTCGTTTACGTCTTCCTTTGCAACGGTTATGCTCATTCCGACACCCATATTGTAGGTGTTGAACATATCTCTCTCGGGAATATTACCGGTCGCCATAATAAGCTCAAAAACAGGAAGCACCTTGACTGCCGCTCTGTCGATCTTTGCAGTCATGCCCTTGGGGAGCGCTCTCGGAATGTTCTCGTAGAAGCCGCCGCCCGTGATATGGGAGATTCCCTTAACGTCAACCTTTTCAAGGAGCTTAAGCACGCTCTTTACGTATATCTTGGTAGGTGTGAGAAGTGTCTCCGCAATAGACTTGCCGCCAAGCGCCTCACAGGGAACGTAAAGGCTGTCAGGATTCTTATCTATCTCAAATACCTTGCGGCAAAGAGAGAATCCGTTGGAGTGAACTCCGCTTGACGCAAGAGCGATAACAACGTCACCCTCTTTTGTCTTTGTGTTGTCAAGTATCTTTTTCTTATCAACTATGCCTACGGCAAAGCCCGCAAGGTCGTATTCCTCCGTGGGCATCATACCGGGATGCTCGGCGGTCTCTCCGCCGATAAGCGCCGCGCCCGACTGAACGCAACCCTCCGCAACACCGCTGACTATGGCAGCGATCTTCTCGGGAATATTCTTTCCGCACGCGATATAGTCAAGGAAAAAGAGAGGCTTTGCTCCGCAGCAGATAATGTCGTTAACACACATCGCCACAGCGTCAATTCCTATCGTATCATGTTTGTCCATAAGTATCGCCATCTTGACCTTTGTTCCGCAGCCGTCAGTTCCCGAAACGAGAACAGGCTCTTCCATACCGCCAACGTTCAAGCCAAAGCAACCGCCAAAGCCGCCTACGTCATCAAGACATCCCTCGTTTTTTGTACGAGCGATATGCTTTTTCATAAGCTCGACCGCTCTGTATCCCGCAGTAATATCAACTCCCGCCGCAGCGTAGCTTTCACTTTTTGAATTAGAATGCATTTATATTCCCTGACCTTTCTGTATTTTGTCCGTAATTATTCTTTTCCGTTCCAGCAATAGGTACAAAGATCGTCCTCGTCAAGTCCTATCGCCTCTATGATTCCCTTGAGCGTCTGGAATTCAAGGGAAGCAAATTTCAGCTTCTTGCATATAGCCGCGCGCAATTTTTGACCGCGCTCGGTATTTCCGTCACTGTATTCCTCAATATATTTAAAGCCCTCTTCACCCTCAAGCTCCATTATAACGCGACGGGCAATAAGCTCCATCTCGCTTGTAGACCTTGAGAAATTAAGGTATTTACAGCTGTACATTATAGGGGGGCACGCACTTCTCATGTGTACCTCCTTTGCGCCGTGGGTATAAAGAAAATCTACGGTTTCCTTGAGCTGTGTTCCGCGAACTATAGAGTCGTCAACGAAAAGCAGCTTTTTGTCCTCTATCAGCTCGTGGACCGGGATAAGCTTCATCTTTGCGACCTTTTTTCGGTCCGCCTGCTTTGCCGTCGTAAAGCTGCGCGGCCAAGTGGGCGTATATTTGATAAAGGGACGCGCAAAGGGCGCCTCGCTTGCGTTGGCATATCCTATCGCGTGGGGAGTTCCCGAATCAGGCACACCGCAAATATAATCTATATCGCCATGCTTACCCGACTCGCGGTCGTTTTTGCAAAGTATCTGACCGTTCCTGTATCTCATCGCCTCTACGTTCACTCCCTCGTAATTTGCCGTGGGGTATCCGTAATAAGACCACAAGAAGGCGCAGACTTTCTTTTTCTTCTGGGGCGTCGACAGCTGTGTAATACCGTCAGGTGTTATCTCGACGATCTCACCCGGGCCAAGCTCGCGCTCGTCCTCATAGTCAAGCTTCTTGTACGCAAAGGATTCAAAGCTGACCGCATATCCGTCCTTGCCTTTACCGACAAGCAGTGGAAGTCTACCGAATTTATCTCTCGCGGCGATTATTGAGCCGTCGTTTTTCAGTATCATAATTGCCGCAGTACCGTCTATCGAATCCTGCGCGAATTTGATTCCATCAGCGAAATTATCCTTTCGGGTTATAAGCGCCGCCACAAGCTCGGTCGAGTTTACAACTCCCGATGTCATGGCGTTAAAGTGAGCTCCGCCGACCTCAAAATGCTCGTCAATAAGCTGGTCTGCATTGTTGATTACGCCGATCGTGCATATAGCGAACGCTCCAAGCCTCGAGCGAATGATAAGCGGCTGGGGATCACTGTCGCTGATACAGCCGATCGCCGCTCTGCCGTGCATCTCCTCAAATATGTTTTCAAACTTTGTTCTGAACGGAGAGTTTGAAATGTTATGTATTACTCTTTGAAGTCCAAGCTCAGGGTCGTATGCCGCTAAGCCTCCGCGCCTTGTTCCCAAATGTGAGTGATAGTCTGTTCCGAAGAACACGTCGACCAAGCACTCTTTTCTCGATGTTATTCCGAAAAATCCACCCATGTTTTTACCTCATCTGCAGGAAACCCCTTTAGGTTGTTTGTTATTGCCTTATTTATTGTATTCTGCCTCGATCTCTGCGCTCTTTTTAAGAACCGCCTCAGAGTCTGCCGCTCTCTTTGCCATAAGCTTTTGTGCAAGCACCTCGTCCTCAATGGCAAGCATCTGTACGGCAAGGATCGCCGCGTTTGCAGCTCCGTCGATAGCTACCGTTGCTACCGGAATACCGGTGGGCATCTGAACCGTCGCTAAAAGCGCGTCAAGCCCGTCAAGATTTGTTGACTTGCAGGGAATACCGATCACGGGGAGCGTTGTATTTGCCGCGATTGCGCCCGCAAGATGCGCCGCCATTCCCGCCGCCGCAATAATCACTCCAAATCCATTTGCCTTTGCGTTCTGAGTAAACTCTGCCGCCTCACGGGGAGTTCTGTGCGCGCTGTAAACGTGCACCTCGTAAGGAACATCAAAAAAGGCAAGCATATCTATAGCCTTCTTTACAACAGGCATATCGCTTGCACTTCCCATTACGATACCGACTTTTTTCATACCGAACCTCCGAAAAATATATGTATCAATGTTATTATATTTTTGCCGCCGACCGATCCCAACTCGCCTTCAGCAAGCTCGCGAAAGCGCGCTATAAAGGCAATCAGAATAAGCCAAATAAAATAAGGGCGCACTTAGGGTGTTACCCTAAATGTGCCCAGACGGTCGGCAATATAAATTTCTGTTCCATGTGGGCAAATCCACGCGGATCCGATGCCCTAAAGCAATGTGTATAACGCATCTCAAAATCCGCTTTTCCGTCAGTTGCAGAAATTCTCAAAATCACAATACAATAATAACACAATTACTTTAAAATGTCAAGGGCTTTTGGAATATACTTCCGCTAAAAATCTACAATAATTTCACAGATTCCATGGCCCATGTGGACAACTTAAACAAAGACGTATTTATTGCGCCGGATCACCCTTTTTCGAAAGTCCGCGCAATAGAATAAATATTGTTAATATCAGGGCAACGCCTGCCACAAATCCTCCAATATCTATCCACACGTCGGAAAGTGCAGGTCCTCTGCCCGAAAATATCTGTATCGTCTCATCGATCAGCGGCACCGAAACGCCTACAAGTGCGATCGTTATATATTTCGTGTATTTATCCCTCGTTAAGGAATCCAAGAACAGATATGATACAACTCCAAGCCCCGCAAATTCAATAAAGTGCGCCAGCTTTCTGACAATGTAGTGACCCCCTTCGCTCGGCTCAGAACTTCCGCCCAATACGCTTGCAAACAAATGACTTATCGCCTGCGACATTTCCCTGCTCAACATTGAATTGCCCCATATGAAGCACAGGATTAAGACAAACAAACAGCCGTAAACTCTCCTTTTAGTCACAGGCCCTTCCTCCACGGCAAAAAACAGGTCTTGCAGTCTTGGCAAGATCCTCGCCGTTTTTAATGATCTTATCAAGAGCGGATGGTCCGATCCGCTTGTTAATCTCTTCTACAGCCCGATCAATATTGGGGGCTCTCTTCCCCATATTATGACAATCACTGCCGATAAAATGCACCTTTCCCGACTTCAGCATATCAAGCGCGCGGCGGCTAGCCCAAAAACCGAGAAAAGCATCAGCGTTTATTTGAACCTTTATTCCGGCCTCAAGTATTTTATCAAACATCTGATTTCCAAAACATGAGAAGTATCTGTTTATGTGAGCTATTATCGGAATTATTCCCTGCTTTTTCATCAGCTCCTGAAGCTCATCAACCATTGCAAAGCTCCAACGGTCAAAGGGCATTTCGACAAGCAAATAATTTGTACCCGACAAACACATATCCCGAAGAGCGTTAACGTTGCTCATAGCATTAAAAAAGGCAACCTCCGCGCCCACATAGATATCTGGGATGTTGTTTATTATATCATTATCAATTCTTGAAAGTTCATTCAAATGCTTAATCAATTGATCCTCGGTCGACCTTCTGCGCCTTAAAAAACTTTCCGGCTCATCCCCGGTCGCCTTGAAATGAGGCGTCAGCGCAACTCGCGTTACCCCTTGAGAGTAAAGAGCCGAAAGCATCTCGATAGACTCCGCAGAGGAGGAGCTGCCATCGTCGTTTTGCGGCAAAATGTGCGTATGTATGTCAAAATATCCTCTCATTGGCCCTCCTTCTTTTAAAAAAAATTAAAACCGAGCAAAGCCCGGTTTTAATATAGAGTTTATTCGTGGCTCTCGTAAGCGTATTTATCGCTCCTGCGATACTTTTTTTTCTTTTTTCTGTCATGGGAAATTCTGTTATATACAAATCCAAGTATCTTGGCATTAGCATATTCAAGCTGTCTCATGGTTTCAGCAAGCTCGCGGCGTCCGGTCTTATCGTGTCTGACAACGATTATCATTCCGCTAATATATTTTGAGATTGCAACAGGATCGGAAACAGATAAAACAGGGGGAAGGTCTATCAATATGTAATCATACTGCTTTTTGTATTTTTCAAGCAACACCGACATTTTCTGCGATCCAATAAGCTCAGATGGATTGGGGGGTATATGTCCCGACACCAGCACACTAAGATTCTCTTGAAGAATGGCATTCGCCTCTGAAACTTCAATCTTTCCGGACAACATGTCGGAGAGGCCCGGCTCTTTGTCTATTCCTACTATTTTGAACACCGAGGGGCGACGCATATCACCGTCAATAAGCAGGACCTTGTTGTTTGCCTCCGCAAGAGAATACGCAAGATTGATCGTCGTTGTACTCTTACCTTCCTGGGGGCATGCGCTACATATACCTATAATCCTGCAACCCTCCTCGTCGGGAAAGGCAAAGGAAACATTGGTTCTGAGAAGCTTGTAAGCCTCTCGCGAAGCAAAATCGAGTTGCGGCCCAACCTTCGTTGTTTTGTTTGTTTCCAAAGATTTATCTGTTTTATTCATTGAAGCACACCTACCGTAATTATTTCGACCTTATACGCGGCCGGTTTTAGTCGTCTGAGATCTGTGAAGGATGATAGCCATATCCGTATCCATATCCATACTTCTTCGTATATCTTCTATATCCGTACGAACGGGAGTTGGCATCGGGAATTACCGCAAGGACCGGGATTTTGTCACCGTAAGTACCAATTATGTAGTCCTCACAGTCCACGGTATCCTTAAGGAATCCCACAAAAAGCATAGAAAAGAATGAAATTACCAAACCGATAATACTGCCTATCAGCGTATTTGTGGTATAATTGGGAGATGTGGGTGAAGTGGGCAGAGTAGCCTCGTCAAGTATTATTCCCTCTGCGGAATTAATAATATTTTGTTCTTTAATAACCGCGTTGAAGGCAACTATTACCGCACTGCAAACACTCTGTGCCTCTTTGGGATCGGTGCTTTTAACCTTAACAAAGAAGAAACGTGTATCGTCATCTACAACAGTTGAGATCATAGAGCGAAGCTTGATTCCTGTATACGAGGTTCCGCTACCTGACGCATTCAGCGATTCTGCCGCTTTGTTGAGCGTAATATCGGACTGAAGAATATCAGAGCACTCTCTTGCAACCTTCTGACCTGTCATACTGTCATTGTACGCATTCATATCCGGAATTTTTATTCCTATACGTGCTTCGGATGTATACACCGGCTGAACAAATAAATATGTATACGCAAACATAAGTGCCGCACCAAGTATTGCAACCACTAAAATTATCCACCAACGCTTAAATGCAAGTGCAAATATTTGTCCTAAGGACATTCCGTATGTGTTTGATTCCATCATTTATCTCTCCGTATTTTTCCTATATGCGGACATAGTTATCCTTATCGATTGTACCACACAAAAACACATTTGTCAAGCGCGTAATAATATTTTAATAAAAAAATAAAAAATGAAGCCCTCGTGTGAGGGCTTTTGTTTGTAAAATATCACAAAAGGGGGACTCCGGACTCGTCACACACTCGCACTGTCTCCTCGTCCCAAATGCTTGACTGCACCTCACCTATGTGAGCACAGCCCATCATCAGCATACAAAGACGCGACTGACCTATACCGCCGCCGATAGTAAGCGGAAGCTGATCTTCAAGCAGCATTTTGTGAAAAGGCAATTCCCTTCTTTCGTTATGACCGGAGAGCGTAAGCTGACGGTCAAGTGCCTCCGCATCAACACGTATTCCCATTGACGAGATCTCCAGAGCGCGGCCAAGCACCTCATCCCAGAAGAAAATATCTCCGTTGAGCTGCCAGTCGTCGTAGTCGGGAGCGCGCGAATCGTGTGGCTTGCCTGACTTGAGCTTACCGCCGATCTGCATAATAAATACCGTCTTGTGCTTCTTGACGAACTCCTGCTCTCTCTCCGCCCCCGAAAGCTCGGGATACATGTCCTCAAGCTCCTGCGAGGTTACGAACGTAACGTCAGGGCAAAGCTCTGTTCGGAGCTGAGGGTATCGCACGTGAAGTCTGTCGTTTGTGTTACATATAGCGCGAACTATCGAATTCACTATAAGCTTAAGATAGTCAAGGTTTCTGTTCTCGCGAGTTATCACCTTTTCCCAGTCCCACTGATCAACGTATATAGAGTGAACGTTATCAAGCTCCTCGTCGCGGCGGATAGCGTTCATATCGGTATAAAGACCGTTCCCTACACTAAATCCATACCTCTTAAGCGCAAGTCGCTTCCACTTTGCAAGGGAGTGAACCACCTGCGCGTCAAGCCCGATCGCGGGCACGTCAAAGGAAACAGGGCGCTCAACGCCGCTGAGGTTATCGTTCAGACCGCTCTCCTCGGTAACAAAAAGAGGGGCGGAAACACGCTTAAGGTTCAGCGTCTTAGAGAATTCCTCCTGAAACGTGATTTTTATAAACGCTATGGCACGTTGCGTGTCATAGGCATCGAGAACAGGCTTGTAGCCTTCGGGAATATAGCTTTTTTTCATATTTTTCTCCAATCTTCGGTTGAAGCATCATATTACATCATATTACACGAAATTATACCACTTTTGCCGCGGTGAGTCAATAGTTTTTTGCCTTTAGGCTTAAATTTTGCAAAAAAATGCCTAAACCGTCTTGAAAAGGCGTCTTATTAATGATATAATTATTGTGTATGATAAATTAAGCCCACAAGGAGGATACTTACATGGGAAAGAACAGACAGGATGTCCCGCAGAATCTTAAATGGCGACTTGAGGACATCTTCGAATCCATTGAGGATTGGAACAACCTATACGCCGAGGTTGCAGGCGAGATCAACTTTTCAAAATACGAAGGCAAGCTCTCTGACCCCGATACATTGCTTGAATGTCTTGAAGAGATAAATAAGGCAGTATATAAACTGAGCCATCTGGGAGTTTATGCGTTCATGCTCCATGACCAGGACACAAGAAACTCAGATTCCTTGGCTCTCCAGTCAAGAGTTGACATGCTTGAAATGCAGTTCGGCGCTGCGGTAGCGTTCGTTAATCCCGAGCTTACATCGCTCCCCACCGAATATCTTGAATCCCTTATCAAGGATCCCAGATTTGCGGATTACGATTACACAATAAAGCAGACCATCAAGGGCAAGCCCCACGTTCTCTCCAAGGAGATCGAAACACTCCTTTCTCAGGAGGCAACTATCTTCGGCGGTTTCCAGAAGGTCTTTTCCATGATCGACAACGCAGATTTCCCCTACCCCACCATCAAGGTCGACGGAGAGAAGGTACAGGTCACTCACGGAATGTACGGCGTGCTTCTACACCACCCCGACCGCAGAGTCCGCCGCGATGCATTCAAAGCGTACTACAAGGCATATATCGGACTTATCAACACGATAACCGCAGCTTACTGCGGCAACGTTGAAAAAGACGTATTCATGGCTCGCACAAGAAAATACGGCTCTGCTCTTGAGATGAGCATGGCTCGCGAGGACGTTGACGTAAAGGTATACAAGAATCTTCTCCGCAGCGTAAAGAAGGGCCTTCCCCTCCTCCACCGCTATTACAGAGATAAGAAGAAGCTCATGGGCGTTAAGACCATGCATATGTACGACGTATACGTTTCTCCCATTGAGGACGCAGAACTCAAGCTTGACTACGAGGACGCATACAAGGTTGTCAAGGAAGGACTTGCTCCCCTTGGTGAGGAATATGCAAAGCTTCTTGACGAAGCCCATGACAACGGCTGGATCGACGTCGAGGAGACCGAGGGCAAGAGAAGCGGAGCTTATAGCTCAAGCGTTCACGGCCTCAAGCACCCCTACGTTCTTCTTAACTACCAGAAGACGACAGGCGACGTATTCACCATCGCTCACGAGCTCGGTCACGCAATGCACTCCTACTTCTCCGAGAAGAATCAGCCCCAGGAAAAGTCGGGCTACACCCTCTTCGTGGCAGAGGTTGCAAGCACTGTAAACGAGGTCCTTCTTCTCAAGTACCTCATGAAGACAACAACAGACGAGAAGCTCAAGAAGTATCTCCTCTCCTACTACATGGACATGCTCAAGGGCACGCTCTTCCGCCAGACACAGTTTGCGGAATTTGAATATATCGCGCACGACATGTGTGAAAAGGGACAGCCCCTTACCACCGACGCGCTTTGCAAGGTATATCATGACCTTAATAAGAAATACTACGGAAGAAGCGTCCGCTCGGATGACGAGATCGCTTACGAGTGGGCAAGAATTCCCCACTTCTACCGCGCGTTCTATGTCTACAAGTACGCGACCGGAATCATCACCGCCGTTTCTATCGCAGAGCGCATCTACAACGAGGGCCAGACTGCGGTTGACGACTACTTCAAGTTCCTCTCCTCCGGCGGCTCGGATAGCCCCGTAGAGCTTTTGAAGCTTGCGGGAGTGGATCTTACCAAGATGGACGCGTTTGATTCCTGCATGGCATCCTTCAAGGTTGCGCTTGAGGAATTTGAGGCACTCAATTAAGATTAATACTCCCTGCCATGCTGGCAGGGAGAGACTCCCTTGAATACAACACGAAAAGGAAGAATTGCTATGAAGATAAAAGAAGGCTACGTTATAAGACAGGTAATGGGTAACTACGTCGTTATCGCAACAGGCGAGGAGAGCAGAAACTTTCACGGAATGGTAAAGCTCAACGAAACCGCCGCTAATATTTGGAACCATATTGCAGAGGGCAAGAGCGAAGACGAGATCGTCACCGCCATGATGAACGAGTACGAGGTCGAGGAGCAGCAGCTCAGAGCCGACATAAAAAAGACCGTGGAGACCCTTGCAGCACAAGGTCTTGTCGAATTATGACCGGAGTAGATATAGAGAAGATACTATCAGAGGACGGCTCATTCGTAAGCACTACCAGCGGCGTCAGCATGTACCCCCTCCTGCGCCACAGACGCGATACTATTATAGTAACGCCGACCAACGACAGACTTAAAAAATACGAGGTCGCACTCTATCGCAGAGGAGATTCGTATGTCCTGCACAGAGTGATCAAGGTTCTGCCGGATTCTTACATTATTCGCGGAGACAACTGCATTTTGCGGGAGCATGTCAAGGATGAAGAAATACTCGGCAAGCTGACAGGAATATACCGCGCGGAAAAACTTGTAAACATGAATGGATTCAAATATAGATTTTATTCGAGATCAATCGTCTTTCTTAATCCGCTTGTATGCCTACAGCTCAAGCTCCGTTCCCTCTTAAACAAAATAAGAACAAAAAAATGAGGCTTTAAAAAGCCTCATTTTTTATTTCAATCGATTATACGACGTTGTAGCCGCATCATCACTCATGTTACATCTTAATCGGTAAAGCTTAACACCCGATGACATTCTGTCAAGCAAATCAAATGTGCAAAGCCTTGCCTCTCCGTTGCACGGAAGATATATCTGGCTCATTATCTCCTCAAAGCACTCGGCAGGCGAAATAGCCTCTATAGAATTATCCTCTGCGCGATTAACTATCACGATAGACTTAAGGGGCGCGGTCGCATTTCTCTTCCAGCCCTCCTTGCCTGCCCAAGGGGTAGAGCACAATCTCCACTCTCCGTCTATCAGACGGATAATCGGCTTATCGCCATTTATTATCTTGATATTTTCGGGATAGTTCTTCATCAGGAGAGAAATATGCGTGGTCTTTCCCGTGCCGGACGGCGCGGTAAAGATAACGCCCTTGCCGTTTATTTCAACGGCCGCACCGTGAAAAACAAATCCGTCAAGGTGTGGCATCTGCTCTGCAATAGATCTGTAAAGACACACACCCTCGCAGTAACCTCTTGAAAACATATCGTCGGCGTACTGTGTTTTTTCAAAATCGATTTCCTTATCATTGGTGCTTGCAACTATATCAGCCTCTCCGCCATCAATTACAAAATCACGGCACAGTCCTAACGAATAGGGGAATTCACATAGCATTTGCACCTTTATTCCCGCTATTTCGATCATAAAATCATGAAAATCTGCCATGCAATCCTCCAAAAATGTCAAAATCAAAGCGGAATGAATCCCATTCCGTAATTAGGCTCGGTCTCGGTTTCGGTCTCGGTCTCGGTCTCGGTTTCGGTCTCCGAGCCCCCTTCGCTCTCGCTTGCGCTATCCTCACCTCTGACGGGATCGCTATCGTTCTCCTTACGAGATTCCTCGTCACCGGTTATGTTGCCGTTTGACGTTATCTCTTGCTCGGTAGCTTGCACAATCTCAGTAGAGCTCGCATCCGTACTCGTCTCATCAATCGGCTGCGCTACGCAGGAAAATAAAGACGTCGCAAGCAGAGTGCAAGCCAATATCGCGGTATACTTAATCAATCTGTTTTTTATCATAGATCCTCCGATTTCGGGAAATATCCTCACTTATTAATAATAACATACATATCACGATAAGTCAATATTTTTTTAGGCGTTGCAAGGCAGATCAATTTCTAAGCCCCTTGGGATAATGATTTTTTGCAGCTCCGGAGCTTATCTTCACTCCGCCTGTAGCGCATTCGTCAATTATTACCGCCGCCCAGCCGTTTTCCTTACCGTCCGTTGAGCATACTTTTCCCTCAACACCGACCTCCGCACCCGAAAGATATTTCTCCGTCGCCTCGTCTGCGCCGGTCAGGATCACCTTCCGCTTGAACCTATGTCCTAACGCCGAGAAAAGCTGATGATGTGGTATCAACCTGCCCTTTTGACATTCTCCGATACATACGCCTGCAGAAAACACGTTGTATTCGGGAAGCCTTATCCTTGGCGAAAGATAGATAAACCCTCCAAGCATGATAAACTCGCCGTCGGGAATACAATCAAGATTTTCATCTAAAAATCTTCTCGCAACGTCTATCGATTCAAGCTCTTGCCTGCTCTTTTTGATCGTATCTGTCCCCTTCGCCCGCTTGTCCTTCCTGTCCTTTTTCGAAAGCTCTGCAGCCTCCTCGCCACATTTCCGTTCAAAGAGAGCGATAAACTGCCCCTCTCCACAGGAGCGGTGTGGGTATATACGTCTGCACATCGTCATATCGATATCACAACCCTCAAGCATTATGCCGTCGGAGGTGTGAGTCCTGAGTGCGTCCGTCACGGGAATAAGCCTGAAATCCTCATGTGTATCCAAAAACCACGCTACGTTCTCCTCGTTCTCATCAAGCGCAAAGGTGCATGTGGAATAAAGGAGTCTTCCACCCGCTTTTACACATTTTGCAACGTTCGTAAGGATCTCCCTCTGCCTATCGGCACACATTTTCACGTTATCCTCGCTCCACTCCTCAACTGCGCGAATATTCTTTCTGAACATTCCCTCGCCGGAGCAGGGCGCATCACAAAGCACCAGATCAAACAATGCGGGATAAAGCTCAGCAAGCACAGCAGTGTCAAGGTTGCAAACGACCGTGTTGGCAGCACCCATTCTTTCCACGTTACCTTGAAGAATACGGCAACGCTTCTTGTCGTATTCATTTGCAACTACGATTCCGTTTTTACCGACCATAGCGGCAAGCTGAGTTGTCTTTCCGCCGGGAGCTGAGCAGGAGTCAAGCACTAACGCCCCCTCACGTACCTCTGTCGCGGTAACGGTCGACATGGCAGAAATATCCTGCATGTATATCGCGCCGGAATGATGACAGGACAAGCTGCCGGGATATTCCTCGCGCGTAATATATGCATCAGGTGGGAAATCCGCTTTTTCTCTGTCTATTTTAGGCTCTCCCACCTCAAATTCATCAACATTCGTTTTTATCCTATTGACTCTGAACGCCTTGATCGCATTCCCATTTTCTATTGAGAAAAAGAGACGCTCCGCCTCGTCCTCGCCCAAAATATTTATCATTCGGCTTTTGAAGCCCTCCGGAATATTCATCTTTCTTCCTCCGGTACGGGGAGATCTCCCAAGTCTGCGTCAAGCATTTTCCCAAGATGACCGATTAGCTCTCCCGCGTTATCCGCAAGCAGACTTGCACCGTGATCAACAAGGAATCCTCTGTCCCTGAATCCCCAGGTAACACTGACCGAGGGAATTCCCGCGTTTTTCGCCACCTCAATATCGGTGTCGGCATCACCAACGTATACCGCGCGAGTCGCGCCAAGCTTATCCATAACTTCAAAAACACTGTCGGGATAAGGCTTTCTTCTCACTCCCTCACGGTCGCCGATAACCACGTCAAGCCTTTCGCCAAAGAAGGCTTCGCATATTGCCACAGCCGCGTGATGAGGCTTATTGGTCACTACCGCGGTATAAATTCCGTGCGATCTGAGCCTTTCAAGAAGCTCAATTATACCATCGTACGGCTTGGTCTTTTTGTTCGATTTATCGTTATAATTCGCCCTGAAATACGCAATACACTCCTCTGCCTTCGGGTTTTCCTCGCCACCGGGGATAGCCCTGAGCGTAAGCACCGTCGCGCCGTTGCCAACCATCTCCTTTACGCTCTCATAGGAGTGTGTGGGATACCCGAAATGCTCAAGCATCCTATTAAGACTGTCGCCAAGATCCTGCAAGGTGTCAAGAAGCGTACCGTCAAGATCGAATATCACTACCTTTTTTTCAGACATTTTTTCGTCCTCTCTATTGTTCTAACTATTAAATTGTATCGCATTTGCCGTGTTTTGTCAAGAACCTTGCGACCACAACTGCCATGAAAATTCAGATAGGGCAAAGAAAAAAGCCGCAGAGTATTTTTCTCTGCGGATTTTCGTTTATTTGTTTTTAAGATAATCAAGCGCCATGGAAAAGACTCTTCTGTCGTTTGCGTGTCCCAGCAAATGCTCAGCCTTGTTTATATCTACCCATCTTACCTCGACTATCTCGCCCTCTTGCGGCTTGATATCCACGATATTTGTCATGGCAACGAAATAAACGACCTGCTTTTTAACTCCGGGTCTTGGGTTGTAGCTTACTGTCTGTCGAAAGCCTTCGGTTATATTTATAGCTACCGAGGTCTCCTCAAGCACTTCGCGCTCTGCGGTCTCGGTTTCGCTCTCCCCGCTCTCTACGTGTCCCTTGGGAAAGGAAAATTTGCTTGTTCGGGATTGCTTTATCATAAGCACGTATCTTTTACTTTCCCCGCTCGCAGCCGTCTCATCTCTGAAGACTACCGCTCCGCAGGACTTCTCGTACAACATTATATCATCTCCATTTGCCTTGGCGTCGCTATATCGGGGCATTTAAGCCCCGATACTGTATAACGGTCATTATCGTTCTATTTCTTCCATGATGAAGGCCTCGAGTATATCGCCTTCCTTGATGTCGTTGAATCTGTCAAGTCCAACACCGCACTCATAGCCCTGCGCTACTTCCTTTGCATCATCCTTGAACCTCTTAAGAGATGCGATCTTGTCCTCGAAGATAACTATACCGTCGCGAACTACTCTGATCTGCGCATTTCTTGCGATCTTACCGTCAAGGATATAGGATCCCGCAATAGTACCTACACCGGGAACGCGGATGGTCTGACGAACCTCTGCGTGTCCGAGAAGGTTCTCACGGAACTTAGGAGCGAGCATACCCTTCATAGCGGCCTCGATCTCCTCGATGCACTGGTAGATTACGCGGTACATTCTCATATCAACGCCCTGTCTCTCTGCGCTTTCAAGTGCGGCGCGGTCGGGACGAACGTTAAATCCAACGATAATTGCGTTAGAGGTTGCCGCAAGCATAACGTCGTTCTCGGTAACTCCACCGACCGCGGAGTGAATAACGTTTACTCTTACCTCCTCGTTGGAAAGCTTAGCCAAGGATGCCTTGACAGCCTCCGCGGAGCCGACAACGTCTGCCTTAACGATGATATTAAGATCCTTAACTCCCTCGCTGATCTGGGCAAAGAGGTCGTTGAGGTTAGCGCGCGCGTTAGCCTTGAATACCTCTTCCTTAGCCTTGCTCTTTCTCTGCTCTGCAAGCTCTCTTGCCATTCTCTCGTCGGCAACTGCCGCGAAATCGTCGCCTGCTACGGGAACCTCTGCAAGGCCGATGATCTCAACGGGAACAGAGGGTCCTGCGACCTTCTGCTGCTTACCGTTGTGGTCTGTCATAGCTCTTACACGACCAACCGCAGTTCCTGCGATAACGATATCACCGTTGTGGAGAGTACCGTTCTGAACGAGAACGGTAGCCACAGGCCCGCGACCCTTACCAAGCTTAGCCCCGATTACGATACCCTTCGCGCGGCGGTTCGGGTTAGCCTTAAGCTCCTTGACCTCTGCAACGAGAAGAACGTTTTCAAGAAGGTCCTCAATACCCATTCTCGTAAGCGCGGATACGGGAACGCATATAACGTCACCGCCCCACTCTTCGGGAACGAGATCATATTTTGTAAGCTCCTGCTTGACCGCATCGGGGTTAGCAGTGGGCTTATCCATCTTGTTGATCGCGACAATGATATCTACTCCCGCAGCCTTCGCGTGGTTGATCGCCTCAACTGTCTGGGGCATGATACCGTCATCCGCCGCAACAACGAGGATCGCGATATCGGTCGCCATTGCACCTCTTGCACGCATTGCGGTAAACGCCTCGTGTCCGGGGGTGTCAAGGAATGTGATATCCTGTCCGTTTATCTTAACTCTGTAAGCACCGATATGCTGGGTAATTCCGCCCGCCTCACCGGTAGTTACGTTCGTGTGTCTGATAGCATCAAGAAGAGATGTCTTACCGTGGTCAACGTGGCCCATAACGCAGACTACGGGCGCGCGTCCAACAAGGCTCTCCTCGCTGTCCTCCGCCTCGTCAAAGAGCTTCTCCTCAATAGTAACTACAACTGCCTTTTCGGGCTCTGCGCCGAGATCTACCGCTACAAGCGCAGCCGTATCGAAATCGACGGTCTGATTTGCGGTTGCCATCACACCCATAAGCATGAGCTTCTTGATAACCTCGCCGACAGTGACCTTGAGCATAGAAGCAAGCTCGCTGACAGTGATCTCCTCGGGTATCTGAACCTTGAGGGGACCCTTAACGATAGTTACGGGAGTCTGAGTCTTCTGACCCTTCTTGCCCTGCTGCTTGCCCTTTGCAAAGGTGTTTTCTGTTCTGGTCTTATTCTGCTGCTTCTTAAGCTTCTGGTTTCCGCCGTCGCGCAGATCTCTCTCGTTCTCGGATACAAAGGTGTCAAGCTTCTCATCGTACTTGGAAAGATCGACGGAGGAGGAACGGATATCTACCGTCTTTGCCGCACCCTTCTTGTTCGTGCCGTCACCACCCTTGGGGGTCTGCGCGCGGGTGATTATCTGGGGCTGGAACTTCTCTCTGGGAGCGCTCGGAACAAAATCGTCCTTATCCATTCCCATACCTCTGTTCTGATTGAACTGGGGCTTCTGGGGCTTTCTGTCATCGCGTCTCTGGGGAGCCGCTTGACGCTCGAAGTTGGGAGCGCCCATATTCTTGAATCTGTCATTTCTGTCGGTCTGTGCGACGCCCTGAGGTCTCTGCGCGCCAAAGCCGTTGCTGCCCTGAGGTCTCTGGGTTGACTGACCGTTCTGCTGCG
The DNA here is from genome assembly GCA_045602385.1 of Eubacteriales bacterium. Taxonomy (GTDB): domain Bacteria; phylum Bacillota; class Clostridia; order Oscillospirales; family CAG-272; genus SVTX01. Next base: position 39,667 of record JAZSBL010000019.1, read on the forward strand.
GTCTCTGACCCTCGGGTCTTCTCTGCGCGTCGGGTCTCTGCGCGCCGTTGCGCTGCATAGCCTTCTCCTGCGCCGCTCTTTCAATAGCCGCAGCGCGGGCAATCGCCTCGGCTCTGTCCACCTTGGGCTGTGCCTTTGCCGTGGGAGCCGCCTTGATCTCCGCCTTCTTTTCCTGCACTGCGGGCTCAACCTTCTGCTTGGGCTCCGCCTTGGCAGCGACGTCACCCTTCTTCTCGGTCTTCTCGACAGCTACAGGGGCAGCCGCGGGAGCATCTGCCTTCTTTTCTGTTTTCTCTTTAGTTTCGATAACCTTTTCCTCTGCCGCTACAGTCTTCTCCTCGGGAGCAGGCTTTTTAGCCGGCTTTTCCAGCTTGGAGGGGATAAAGGTCACTCCGTCAATATAGTCGTCAATACACTCTATCTGATGCTTGGATGTGATAGCATCGAAAAACGCCTCGAATTCGATCGGCTCAAGTGCTTTCTGAGCCTTGAATTCAAGTCCCTTCTCGGCCATGATATCAGACATTTCCTTGCTCTTGATATTCAGGTCCTTTATCAACTGATTAGCTTTTATCTGAGGTGTTACTGCCATAAATTATACCCATACCTTTCCGGTTTACTGCGATGTTTGCTTGCTTTCAAGCTGTTTGTCTATTGCGCGGCAGAAGCTTTTATCATTTATCATGATCGCCCCTACTGCGCTCTTGCCGACCGCTCCTCCAAGTGTCAGAGTGTCCGACTCTATCTTCACGTGTCTTACCTTGTAGTAAGCGCACCTGTCGCTTACTCTTTTGTGCGTATTTAGGGAGGTGTCATGCGCCTCGATAACGATAACGTCATCTGCGTTTTCCTTAACTCCCCTTTTCTTGAGAGTCTCACATATCATCTCGACTCCTATCACCGTCTTGCCCGCCCTGTGGCAAAGACCTATGACCGATAAAAGTCCCTTTTCTTGACTGACCTCTACGCTCATTTTCCGTCACCGCTCTCTATCTCCTGCTCCATGGCATCGAAAACGCTTTCGGGTATCTCGCACTCAAGTATATGCTCGATACGCTTGGATTTTCTTGCCTTTTTGAAGCAAGCGGGGTCGTGACATATATACGCGCCGCTGCCCGAGACCTTACCGACAAGGTCAAGCACAACTGTGCCGTCGGGAAGTCTTACTACTCTCATCATCTCGCGCTTTGGCTTGTGAGAATTACATCCGAGGCATTGACGCATCGGTATTTTTTTAACTTTTTGCTCCATGCAGCGGATCCTCCTCGATTTATGTTTATCTTGTCTTCTCGATTCCCTCTGCGGTGATATCGATCTTTATACCCGTAAGTCTTACTGCAAGACGGACGTTCTGACCCTCTTTACCGATAGCAAGAGAGAGCTGCTCAGGCGCAACCACAACTCTGCAGAATCTCTCGCCGTCCATCTGGGCATCAAGAACAGTTGCGGGAGAGAGAGCCTCTGCAACGAACTCCTCGGGAACCTCGCTGTACTTAACTATATCTACCTTTTCGCCGCCAAGCTCGGAGAGAATGCTGTCGATTCTCATTCCGTGCGCGCCGATACATGCACCGACCGCGTCAACGTTCTCATCTCTGGAATAAACCGCGATCTTTGTTCTGGAGCCCGCCTCACGGGAAACGCTCTTGATCATTACAACACCGTCCGTGATCTCGGGGATCTCAAGCTCGAACATACGGCGAACGAATCCGGGGTGAACGCGGGAGAGAGTAACGAGCGGACCGCGCATCTCTCTGTTTACTTCCTGAATGTATACCTTTATTCTATCGCCGACTCTGAAGCTCTCGCCGGGGATCTGCTCGCTTCTGGGAAGCACCGCTCTACCGTTCTCTGTAATAAGAACGATAGCACCGGTCTCGTAGTCTACCTTGTCAACCACGGCCGTGATGATCTCCTCGCGCTTGGACTCGTAAGCCTCCTGCATTGCTCTGTGCTCACCCTCACGGATACCCTGAACGATAACGTTCTTGGCGATACCTGCGGAGAGACGGCGGAAGTTCTTGGGCTTAACCTCAAACTCAACTATCTTGCCAAGTGTGTTTCTCTTGCTGATTGCCTTCGCGTCCTCAAGAGAGATCTGAGTTCCGGGATCCTCGACTACCTCGACGACCTCCTTCTGCTGATAAACTCTCACGTCCTCCTTAACGGGGTCGATATTGACTCTGACGTTAGTATTGCTTCCGTATTCCTTTTTAAACGCGGACACAAGACCTGCCTCGATCTTCTCTATCATGTACTCCTGGGGGATTCCCTTTTCTCTTTCAAGAAGCTGAAGTGCTACAAAAAATTCCTTGTTCATTTCCAAATTTCCTTTCAGTTTGGGGTATATGTGCTTTAAATTCTCTTAATTATTTGTAAAGTCGTAATATGTGGCGATCTTTGCTATTTCCTCGGGCTTAAAGGCTATCCTGTCCTCGCCCGCCTCAATTGCAATGTTGCCGTCCTCGTCGTAGCCGAGAAGAACTCCGCGGAACTGCTTTGTTCCGTTCTTGGGTGCGTAGAGCTTGACCTCAACGTCCCAGCCCTCGCACGCATCGATATGCTCAGGGTATTTAAGATCGCGTTCAATTCCGGGGGAGGATACCTCCAGAATGTAGGCCTCGCTTATCGGATCCGCCTCGTCAAGCAAGGGATCGATCGCCCTGTGGAACTGCTCGCAATCGTTGATATTGATTCCCTCTTCATTGTCGAGCGTAATTCGGAGGTGCTTTTCGGCGCCTTCCTTTACAAACTCAACGTCCCAGATGAAAACTCCCATTTCCTCCGCAACGGGCGCGATGATCTCGCGAACGACAGAGGCTATGTTTTTCGAAGAATTATTTTTCATTTTCCTGTCTCTCTCTATACAAAATTTATGAGTGGATTTTTCAACCCACTCACGACACTACTATGATTCTTGCCTATTATAGCACACTTTTTTTGAAATTGCAATAGTTTTTTAAAATTTTTCATAAAAACCTCCTTATTTATCGCAGCATTCCCTAATAGTGTAGAAAAGATCAAAAAATAACCTCCCAAAAACGCAAAAAATACGCTAAATATATTTACAAATTAAGAAAGCTATGATATAATTATATAATAGTTTAATATGGAAGATTATGCTTATTTGAATTTTTGGAGAAAGGAGAGCTCAAGATGATCAATCGTACAGACAGCACATCTAATCTTCAACGCAATGACAGCACCTTATCTCTCAATCAGATTTTGATCCTGTCGCTTGCCACGGTGATTTTTGCGCTCGGGCCATCCCTCTCCTTAACGTCAACAGCCATAACCAATGTCATAGCGTGGGGCATCTGCCTTGTGTTCGGCATTACGGTGCTGGTAACCTCAAGAAAGATTTCAAGCATATTTATCCTCGCGATTGCGCTTACCTTCTTTACATCCTTAACCGGCTCAGCCGCATCGGTTGCACTCGTTGTAGGAACGGTATCGGCATGCGGACTTTACTCGATGCTCTCCTCATCAGTTAGGGGCGGGCAGATAACATTTCTCGTACTGATACCCGCCGTAGCATGCATAGCCACGTTTGCGATAACACAGAACATCGGATTGATGCTGGCGACACTTGCGCTTTTCCCACCCTCTCTGTGTATGGGAATCATTCTTCGCCGCGGCGGTAGCAGAGCCGATTCGATCGCGGGCTTTGCATCACTTGCCGCAATAGAGGTCGGCGGGATCGTTCTCCTGCACATATATATAGCACACGGCGCAATTTCCGCAAATACTGTAGCGGGTGCGGTGAGCTTTTTCAGACGTGCAGCAGAGGGGCTCTTCACATCCGCCATAGAATCCGCGGGCAGTATCGAAATCACAGAGGACGTCGCCCTAATGATCAAAGAAACGGCGGTCATAATGACAAAACTGATTGTCGGCATTGCCTGCATGACCATTATAATAATAGGTTACTTCGCGCAAAAGATGCAGCATTCGATCATTGAGCGCCTTGAGCTTGAACGCCTGCAAAACGAGAGCGGCGCACCGATCAAGGCAAGCTCGGCGGCAGGCATCGTATATGTCGCGGCGTATATCTGCTCATTCACAACAGGCGCGTCCGGCTCTCTGTCATTCGTTGCGATAGCGGCAGGAAACATAAACCTCATACTCCTACCTCTGCTTTTGTACGTGGGATTCGGTTTTCTTACGCATCTGCCTAAAAAGATCGGATTTTTATCTGTTCTGGCATGGCTCGGAGTCGCTGTCGCGTCCTACATGCTTGCATCTCCAATTATTGATATCATCGCGCTGGTCGGCGCATTCTATACACTTCTGACCAACATCGACGCATGGGCAGAGGAACACTACTCTAAAGGAGGAGACCAATGATCAAAAAGGATAAGATCTCAAGACTTAAGGAGTTTGACGAGGTCAAGCGCTCGGAGCGCTATTACGCAGATCTCCAGGCTCCCATGATATTTGCATTTGTTGAGGCGGTATTGCTGTTCTTGATGTGTGCCATACTTAATTACTATGTTAAGACAGAGGATAACGCCAAGCTTATCGAGCTTGTATGCAATCTTTCGCTCCCCGTCTATATCCTGTCATCGGGTATCGTGTGCCTGGTATACGCGGTGCGAAATATAAAAACAAGAAAAGCAAGAATCGATTCAAGACGCCTTGAAAGCGAAATATACGATATGTTCCGCTCCGTCATCGACCTTCCCTATGCCATTGCCAACAGCGCAGGCAAGGTAAAGGTGGTCAACGGCGCCCTTTCCGATATTCTGGGACTTAAACGCGCAATAAACGGCATGCCCCTGTCCGATTTCTGCTCGGTATCCATCAAAACCATCATATCAGAATCAAAGAACCGAGAGCTCTATGTATCGGGTCATATTTACGATATGCCCGAGGAAAAGGATCTGCATGAAAGCTCTGTAACAAAGCTTTCAGACGGCAGACGTTACTCCGTGTCCTCGTATGTATTCAAGCTTCGCGACGAAAGCTACTACTTCATAGTGTTCCGCGACGTTGAGGATTTCCTCTCTCTTTCCGAGAAGCACGAGGCGGAAAGCCCCGTCATCGCATATATCCAGCTTGACAATCTCCGTGAGCTTGCGCAGTACGTAAGAGCGGATTACCGCGCCGCATCCGCAGAGGCGGAGAATATTCTTCGCGCATGGGTAGCGGACATGCACGGCTTTATTCGTGAGCAAACAGGAGATAAATATATCGCCGTGTTCTCGCAGCAAGAATTTGAAAAGCAGATAAAGAATGACTTTGAGGTCCAGAAACGCGTCATGTCGCTCAATATCGGAGACAACAGCTTCCCCGTAACGGTTTCCATGGGTATCTCCCCCGTTGGCGAAACCCTTGAACAAAAAGAAAGAAACGCATCGCACGCCCTTACCATGGCGATAGCGCGAGGCGGTAACCAGGTTGCGATCAAGAGGCGTGATGCATCGGGCTACACCTATTTCGGCGGCACACACAAGACCGTTGAAAACAATACCACGGTAATATCGCGTGTAAGCGCGGAGATACTTGAAGAAAAGATCATACGCGCGTCCAACGTCATGATCATGGGCCACACAGCCCCCGACTTTGACTCTATAGGCTCCTGCGTGGGCATGGCGCGCTTTGCCGCATCGGTAATGGAGGATGCGGTCGCGACCGGCAAAATGCAGGAAAAGGTCGCCATCAACATTGTGATCGATAAGAAGGGTGAGAGCTATGAAGTCGCCGCGCGTCAGCTTGCCCCCCTCAAAATATACAACGATATATTCATTTCCCCCGTTGCGGCGCGCGACCTCGTAAACTCCGACACCGTGCTTATTATCTGCGACGCGAACAATCAGTACATTTTTGCTTCCCCGGAGCTTGCCGGAATGGTCAAGAAGATAGCGGTCATAGACCACCACCGTATAGCAAATACCCTCTCCTTTGATCCCTTCCTGCAGTATATCGAAGCGACCAAGTCCTCGGCATCCGAGATCGTATCCGAGATACTTCTCTATAGCCGCTTTGCAGACACACTCCATAAAGAGGAGGCAGAGGTGCTTCTGTCGGGTATCATGCTTGATACCAAGAACTTCACGAGAAACGCGGGCACCCAGACCATTGAGGCAACGCACTACCTCTACACACGCGGCGCGCATACGAGCGTCGTTCGCGAGTTCTTCAATGAAAGCCTTGACGAGCTTCTCCTGACAGGTGAGTTTGAATCCAAGGCAAGACTTTACAGAGACGATATAGCCATCACATGGATGACACTTGAGCGCGCCGCATCGGGCGAGGACAGAGTAATAGCATCCAAGGTTGCGGACAATCTTCTCCGCATCAAGGGTGTCAAGGCATCCTTCGCGCTTATCAAGATAGATAACGATGTCGTCATTTCAGGCCGCTCCAAGGGAGAAGTCAATGTCCAACTCATACTTGAAAGACTTCAGGGCGGCGGACACTTTGATATCGCGGGCGCACAGGTAAAGAATGCAAGCCTCACACGCACCTGTGAGATGCTCAAGAGCGCCATAGACGATTATTTTGAATACGACCACCAGGATAAATAAACGAATATAAACGAAACGGAGAAATCAAAATGAAGGTATTACTTTTAGCCGACGTTAAGGGTCAGGGCAAAAAAGATCAGATAGTAGAGGTCTCGGACGGATACGCCCGCAACTTCCTCTTTCCCAAAAAGCTTGCGGTCCTCGCGGATGCCAAGGTCATGAGCGAGTCCAAGAGCAAGGAAGAAGCAAAGCAGTTCAAGCTCAGGGAGGAAAAGGCGGCAGCCCAGGCGCTTGCGGAAAAGCTCGCAACGCTTACAGTAAAAATAACCGCATCCTCAGGCGGTGACGGACGCCTTTACGGCTCTATCACATCCAAGGACATCGCGGAAAAGCTCAAGGAGCAGCACAAGATCGAGATCGACAAGAGAAAGCTCGTCCTCGGTGACAACATAAAGTCCTACGGAACGTACGAGGTCGAGGTCAAGGTATACCCCGAAATTTCAGCAAAGCTCAAAGTAACTGTATCGGAAGGAAAATAAGCTATTATGGTAGAAGATATCATCAGAAAATTGCCCTTTTCGGCAATAGCGGAGCAGTCACTGCTTGGCAGTATCCTCATTGATCCCGATTCCATCAACATGGTCGCGGATATTATCTCCTCCGAGGATTTTTACCTTGAGGAGCATAAGCAGATATATCTCGCTATGCACGCTCTCTTCCTGTCCAATAATCAGATCGACGTAGTCACCCTCATCAACGAGCTTGTGACCAAGGGCGTATATTCAAAGTCGGGCGGCGAGGACTATATCAAGATCATAGCCCAGACTGTTCCCAACTCGCTTAACGTCAAGGACTATGCAAAAATAGTTAAGGACAAGAGTGTTTTGCGCCAGCTTATAAAAATGTGTGACGAGGTGTCGGATACGGCATACTCAGAGCAGGATGAGGTCGCAAACGTGCTTGAATCGGCGCAGAACAGACTTTACTCCATCGCTCAGGGACGCGAATCAAAGAATTTCCGTCATATTCGCGAGGTAATCACAGACGTTTACGCGCACTTAAAGCAGCTTGTCACAGACCCTGCGGCAAATCAGGGCACGGCAACAGGCTTCCGCTCACTTGACCGAGTGCTTGCGGGAATGGGAAAAACCGACCTCGTTATCGTCGGAGCGCGCCCCGGTATGGGTAAGACCTCGTTCTGTCTTAATATCGGTACAAACGTTGCAAAGGCGACGGGTAAGGCCGTTGCGATATTCTCGCTTGAAATGTCCGCGGAGCAGCTTGTAAACCGCGTTATCTCCAGCGAAGCACTGGTAGACAGCTATGCACTTCGTACGGGCGAGCTCAAGCCCGAGCAGTGGGACCACATCGCGCAGGCGGCATCCTCCCTTTCGGGCTGTGATATTCTCATAGACGACACACCCGGTATAACGGTTTCGGCAATGAAAGCAAAGCTCCGCCGTGTAAATAACCTCGGATTGGTAGTCATAGACTATCTCCAGCTCATGCAGTCAGATAAGAAGATAGAAAACCGTACCCAAGAGGTCAGTGACATGTCGCGCGCGCTCAAGATCATGGCAAAGGAGCTTAACGTTCCTGTAATCTGCTGTTCTCAGCTCTCGCGTGGAACCGAGGCGCAGAGCAATAAGAGACCTATGATGTCCCACCTTCGTGAGTCGGGATCTATCGAGCAGGATGCGGATATAATCATCTTCCTTTACAGAGATGACTACTATAAAACGGCTGACGGAGACACCGTCGCGGCAGATGCGGAGCAAAATGTTGCAGAGATCATCGTAGCGAAGAACCGCCACGGCTCTACCGATACGGTAAAGGTGGGCTGGACAGGCAGATATACCAAATTCCGCGATATCGCGCTTGAGGAGAATACACCTCACTAAGATTCTCTTACACAGGAGAAAATAATGTCACAACAAAACTTTTTTAAAGATCCGTCGCTTTTGTCGGGACTCTCCGAGGATGCTCCCATTCTTTTGGGTCTATCCGGCGGAGCGGATTCCTCTGCGCTTTTACACCTGCTTTGCGATTACGCAAAGAGATCGGGAGCAAGGATATACGCCGCGCACGTAAACCACGGGATCCGTACCGAGGATTACTGCAACGAGGCAGACCGAGACGAGGACTTTTGCCGCATGCTTTGCGGAGATCTTGGGGTTGAACTTTTCATAAAAAGACTTGACATTCCCCAAATGGCGCTCAATTCGGGTAAAAGCATAGAATGCGAGGCGCGCGAAGCAAGATACGAATTTTTTTCCAATATAATGAGAGAAAACGGCATCAGAATACTCGCCACCGCACATAATGCCGACGACAATCTCGAAACACAGATATATAATATCGCTCGCGGCTGCGGTATCGACGGACTTGTCGGTATTCCCGAATCGCGACCGCTTGAATCGGTCGACGGAGGAATAGTCATTCGCCCAATATTGACCGCAGAAAAGCGCGAGATACTCGAATATTGTAGGGACAACTCTGTTCCATACGTTACCGACAGTACGAATAACGAAGACGAATATACAAGAAACGCGATCCGCCATAAGGTGATCCCGATCCTTGAGGAGCTGTTTCCTCACGTTAAGCGCACGGCGCAAAGGCTGTCAGACACGGCAGGCGAGGATGCGGATTTCATCCTCTCCGAGGCAAACAGTGTCGTGTCGGAATGCGGAGATAAGATCACCGCCGACAGACTGTCCGCGCTTCACCCCTCGGTGGCAAAAAGAGTCGTTATGCTAATGTTCAAGCAGATCTCGGATGCAACGCTGGAACACGTACACATCAAAAGCGTGCTTTCTCTGCTTGATAACACCAAAAACGGCGCATCGGTTTCTCTTCCGGGCAAAATTTGCGCATGTATCATAGACGGCGCCCTTTGCTTTAAGCCCGAAACGAGGGATACCGCAGAAAACATATCATATTCATTAAAGCTTCAAAACCGACTGACCCCCATAACGGGCACTCGGTTTGCGGTGCTTGTGTCGGACGACAAGCCCACACAAACGCTTGACGGCTATTCCCTTTTTGCAAGCGCAAAAATAAAAACGGAATATTCAGGCTCACTATACGCAAAAAACCGCCAATCGGGTATGACGATCACCGACGGCGGAATAAATAAAAGAATAAAAAAATTAATGTGCGACAAAAAGGTGCCGCTCTATGACCGCGATACCCTACCGCTTCTTTTTTCGGGAGACGAAGCACTATACGTCCCACTTTGCGCGGTATGCGATAACGCAAAGCCACACAAGGGCGATAAAACAATACACATTGGCATTTATCAGATAATCGGAGGTTAAAAATGCATAACGACGTCAAAAATATTCTCGTCAGCGAGGAAGAGATCCAAAAAATCACAAAAACACTCGGAGAACAAATTACAAATGATTATAAGGATTCCGGAAAACCCCTTATCGTTATCGTAATTCTCAAGGGATCCATGCCCTTTGCATCAGACCTTATCAGACACATAGATATGCCTATGGAAATAGAATTTATGAAGGTCTCGTCATACGGCGCGGGAACAAAGACCTCCGGGGAGATAAAGATACATCTCGACCTCAACCGCGAGCATCTTGAAAACTACAACCTCCTTATCGTGGAGGACATCGTAGACAGTGGCCGCACATTGCAAAGACTTACACAGCTGTTAAAGAACAGAAACGCAAACTGCGTCAAGACCTGCACACTTTTGGACAAGCCCTCCCGCAGAGAGGTAGACTTCGTGCCCGACTACTGCGGAAAGACTATTCCTGACGAGTTCGTTATCGGCTATGGCCTTGACTATAATGAAAAATACCGCAATCTGCCATACGTAGGCATACTTAAGAGCGAGGTTTATTCTTGAAATTCACACAAAAGTGGATTCACCCTCACTCATTCTTAACAATAATACGGTAGAATTTAACTGTTGACTCTATAAAATCGAAATATGGACCTGATATCAGGCATATAATAGATAAATAATCAAAGTGTCCCAAAATCGGAGGAACTAATGAAAAAGAAAAAAAGTAGCTTAAGACATATACTGTTTTATGTCATCCTTATAGCGGCAGTCATCTTGATCTGCGCCTCACTATTCCAGGATATGGGCGTCGACAAAATGAGATATTCAGATGTCGTTGCCGCATTCAAGTCAGGTGAGGTTATCGAGTTTGAGGTCGATAAGGAAAACGTCATAACAATGACGCTGCCGGAGGGATCACCCTACGCAAAATTCAAGGTAAGCTCAAATGACGACGGCACGGTAGTCGTGCAGTACCGTCTTGCAAGCCTGTCTATCTTCCACGCAGACCTTGGCGAAACGATAACAGAGCAGATGGCAGCCGGAACGCTCAAGGGAGAATACGTTCCCCCCACACAGTATGCATCCTGGCTCTCCTATCTCCCGATCATCCTCATCGTGGTAGCGCTTATCGTAATGTATATCATTATGACAAAGCAGATGACCGGCGGCGGTGCGGGCGGTAAGATGGGCATGGGCGGATTCAGCAAGGCTCGCGCAAAGGTAGCAAACCAGGACGATAAGAATAAAGTCACGTTCCGCGACGTTGCGGGAGCAGACGAGGAAAAGGAAGAGCTTGAGGAGGTAGTTGAGTTTCTCAAAGATCCCTCAAGATTTGCAAAGCTCGGCGCAAAGATACCCCACGGTGTGCTTTTGATGGGCCCTCCCGGTACAGGTAAGACCCTGCTTGCAAAGGCAGTTGCGGGAGAAGCAGGTGTTCCCTTCTTCTCAATTTCCGGATCTGACTTCGTTGAAATGTACGTCGGTGTCGGCGCATCTCGTGTCCGCGACCTTTTCGATACCGCAAGAAAAGCCCCTGCGTCTATCATATTCATCGACGAGATCGATGCGGTAGGTCGACACAGAGGAGCAGGTCTTGGCGGCGGTCATGACGAGCGTGAGCAGACACTCAACCAGCTTCTCGTAGAAATGGACGGCTTCGGCTCACATGACGGTATAATCGTCATAGCCGCGACTAACCGCCCCGACATTCTTGACCCCGCGCTGCTCCGTCCCGGCAGATTTGACCGTCAGATAACGGTAAATTACCCCGATATCAACGGCAGAGTTGAAATACTCAAGGTGCACTCTCGCAACAAGCCCCTTGAATCAAGCGTTGACTTCAAGGAGATCGCAAGAATGACCGTTGGATTTACCGGCGCAGACCTTGCCAACCTTCTTAACGAGGCCGCGCTTCTCGCGACCCGCAGAGGCAAGAGCCTTATAGGAATGGACGATGTAAACGACGCGTTTATACGTGTTATCGCAGGTCCCAAGAAGAAGGCGAGAGTCATGAAGGAAAGCGAAAAGAAGAATACAGCTTACCACGAGGCAGGTCACGCTATGGTAGCATACCATCTCGACCTCGACCCTGTTCAGCAGATATCCATTATTCCTTCGGGACGCGCGCTCGGCTACACGCTCAACCCCCCCAGAGAGGATAAGTACAGCGAGTATAAGAGCGAGCTTAAGAATCAGATCTCTATGCTTCTCGGTGGCCGTGCCGCAGAGGAGATAGTAAACGGTGACGTATCGGGCGGCGCATCCAACGACATCGAGCGTGCGACAAAGATCGCAAAGAAGATGATAACCAGACTCGGTATGTCCGACGTCCTCGGCCCCCGTTCCTTCGGAACGAACCAGGGCGAGGTATTCCTTGGCAGAGACTTCTCGTCCTCCCAGGATTACTCCGAGGAAATCGCGGCTAAGATAGACAACGAGATACACGAGGTCATCTCCTCGGCATACGACAAATCCAAGGAGATCCTTGCAAACGACATCCACAAGCTCCACTTCATCGCAGAATTCCTTGTAAAGAACGAGATCATGGACGGCGACCAATTCAAGGCAGTCATGGAAAGCGAGTTCCCCGTAATGGAGGAGATCGAGGCAATTGCCGAAGCGAAGAAGAAAGCAAGTGAGGAAGCAAACGCAAAGCGTATCCGCGACGAGGAGGCTCGCGCAAGACTTGAAGCAGAGGCGGAAAGACTTGAGCGCGAGGAGGAAGAAGCAGAGGCTAAGGCTAGAGCCAAAGCTGAGGCATCCCTCCCCGAAACAGAGCCTGCGATCGGTGAAGAAAACGCCGAAAACAACACAGACAACACGTCCGAGGAAAACAAGGACGAATAACCAAAGAAAAACGGGAGTTGAAATTCAACTCCCGTTTCTTTTTATTTTGATATAAGCTCTGCGGCCACCATTTCGTATATATGCTCGTTGCTGCCGTTTACATAATTTTTCATCTTGCCGTATAGGATCACAGTGTCGCCAACCTGCGGCTTGTCCGTAAGACCGTCGTAACGAACGCCGTTCTGATTTACTCCGTAAACGTATAGTCGGTTTCCGTTCTCGTCCTCGATATACATGTTACCATAGGTAGTCTGCACTATCTCAACGATCTTTCCTTGAACAAAATACTTGTCTGCGCTCTCACCACCCGCGCTAAGGGACTTTGCGATGTTAAGCAGATTCGGTATAGATGTAAGCGTTACCGCTTCGGGTATCACGTTGGAGCCCATACCGCCGTTCTTTACGTATTGCGCTACAAGGTCGCGCGCATACGTCACGTCATCATAGATCTCAACCACCGTCAGATTGTTCCATGAATAGGTGTAGTTGTACGAGTCGGTAATTATGTAATAGGTAGCGTTGCTGTCTATTTTGTCCTTAACACGGTTGCCGTACTCGGTATATGCAATATTGTAGCTTGTACTGTTGATATATCTGCTTAACAGGTCGCTTCCCTTTATAGAACAGAGGGCCAAGCGGTTATCGAATGTCAGAAGCGAATAGAGATCCCCGTATTTTACCTCTCCCACACCCAGATAATACGGGGAGCGGCAGGAGATCTTTCCGCCACCAAGCACAATGTCGTATTCAGCCCAATACGTCTCTCCAAGCTCTGCATAAAGCTCTGCGACGAGATTAACTATGTAGTCGCTGTTTCTATATGTATCGTTATAGCCAAGCGAGGTATTAAGCATCTCTGCGGTGTCGCTGTACTTCTCCATCAATCTGTCTACAATATCATCGGACGGATAGCTTGAATAGGTGTAATTCTTAACGACCTGCGCCGTAACAGAACTGTTGTTATTTGCAACGTTAAACGAAACAGAAGCGTAGCTGATTCCACTGTTTTCTCCACCACCCTGCAGATGGTATGCGCCGTTGGAATCCGTTTTCACGTACGCCTGGTGTGAATGTCCCTCGAACACAATATCAACGTATCCGTCGAGTGTGATGCTTGTATCGCATCCGGCGGTTTCGTCATGCAGGGAGTAGACAATAAAGTCAGCGCCCTCAGCTCGGAGCTTCTGCGCCTCACTCTTGACAAGATTTGTAAGAGTAGATCCCGTCAAGAAATAGAATCCCTGATTTACGTCTCCGGAAATTGAGCTGTAGCAATCTCCGATGGCACCTATAAATCCGATCTGCACGTCACCAAGATCAACCATGATCGAAGGCTCGCAATAATCGGCAATCTGTCGCGTATCACTGTCGTACACGTTTATCGCAAGGAATGGAAATTCCGCAGTTTCAGCATTTTGCTCTACGTACTTCTCTCCCCAGTCGAACTCGTGATTTCCAAGGGTCATAAAGGCAAAATCTAGCTCGTTCATCCAATCGGTCATCATCTGACCGCGATTAAGCCCCGATTCAGCTGTTCCCTGCCACATATCACCGCTTGAGAAAATGACAGTGTTTGAATTCTTTTCTCTCGCCTTTTTGAAATATGTTGTCAGCTCGTCAACTCCGGGCTGAGAATCATTGTCAAGGATCTTACCGTGAATGTCATTGATCGCGTAAAGATCAAATATTACAATTACGCTTACCTTGCATTCGTCACACTTTCCGTCGTTGTTTGTATCAGTGTGATCACAGCCGTTGTTAAGCGATCCTGTGTTTTCCTCGCGACTCTCTGTAGAGTCCTCGGTTGAATTTCCCGTACTGCCGGCTGTTACCGATTCAGACTCGTGGTCGTCGTCATCCTCGGATTCGCCGTCCTCGTCCTCATCGTCCTTATCATCCTCGCGGTCGTTTTTTATCGGACTCTTAGTTTCATTGCTCTCATCATTATTCTTTTCGGTGCTCTGCTGAATACTACCGTAATCAAACAACTCCTCAATATCGCATGAAGTAAATGCAGAAAGCACCAGTACGATACAAAGAATAATTGAAAATATCCTCAATTTTTTCATCAGTCAAGATACTCCTCAAGGGTAATGCCCTTTTCATGTATTTTGGTCGCGTGCTCAACACCGACGTATCTGTAATGCCAGGACTCGTATGCATATCCTGTCACGTCGGTCTTGTTTTCGGGGAATCTCAGAATAAAGCCGTACTTGTGGGCGTTCTCGCAAAGCCACTCATAGGCAGACGTCTCCGCGAATCCCTTATCCCAAGGATTTTTCGGGGTCTCATCTCCAAAGTTATAAAGCCCCTCCATCTCATTTGTAAAAAGGTCTACGCAAAGCCCGGTCTGATGCTCGCTCTTTCCGGGCTCGGCGGAATAGGACAGAACCTTTTCCTTGACCTTATCCTCACTCCAAGTAGGATTCGCCTCGGCCTCATCAGCCAAATACCCGTTAAACAGCTGCTTCTGGCGGTCATACGTGCGGTATCCGCTTGTAATAGTAACGTCGGAAATGCCTGAAGCCTTCATATCCTCAAGCATCTTTATCACCGCCTCCATCGTCGTCTTTTCAAGCTTAATAGACTTTCCGCCGGTAGTATACTTGCGGTCAACGTCAACAAGATCATCGGGAACAAAATCCGAGCCTACTACGCTCTTCTTGTTAACAAGCATGAGATATTTATCATTTTTATCAACGACGGAACCATTTCCGTCTCCGCAGGCAACAAGCGCCGCAAAAGACACTGTCATTGTAAGCATTAAAATCAGTGAAATAATCTTCTTCATCATCTATCAAACCTTTTTCTTCGTTTCAATCATAAAAAAGTAGGGCGAGGTCGCGCTGTTCACGATCTTTACCTTCGTAACACATACCTTAAATCGACTAAGCGTTTCGAAATATTCCTCAAGCATCTTCCCCTCAAGATCTCCCTCAGGATGACCGGGATAGACCGCAATATTGAGTATCGCGTCATCGCCAAGCAGCTCTATCGCCGCCTCGACCGCAGGCATGGTCGTTTCCCGCATAGTGGTTATCGTCTTATCTCCGCCGGGGAGCCAACCGAGATTAAACATTCCCGCCTTGATAGGCCCCTCAACGTACTTTTTAACGTTGTGGTGTGAGTCGCAGATAAGCGTATAGTTGTCGGGACAACCCGCCGCCTTGAGATTTCTCGCCGTCGAATCTACTGCCGACTGCTGAATATCAAAGGCGTAAACGTGTCCACTCTCACCGACCGTCTTTGAGAGGAATTCGGTGTCGTGTCCGTTTCCCATCGTGAAATCAACAACGGTATCTCCCTCTTTTATGTGGGTCAGTATAAACTGTTTATGTAAATCAAGCAGATCTATCATTTTTTCTTCTCATCCTTATGTATATCGGAGCGCAAAAATTTAATGGAGCGCTCAACCGCATCCTTGGAATTGTACCAGGGCTCTGCGTCGTACCTGTAATCAAATTTCTTGCAGAACCAGCTTACGTCGCCCTTCAATTCATCAATGTATTTGTTCTGTATTTCCTCGCAATCACCGACAAAGACCTTAAGCTCCTTCTTGTTAAGCCTCTGCCCTGCATATTTGAGCATCATCTTGTAGTGAGGCAAGCAGAAGTAGGGCTGTGCCTTAAGCTTGGGTGGGAAGCTCTCATCGTTCTGCCAGAGCAGTACCGCGGTTTCCACCATGTGCCAAAAGTTAAATTCTATCCTCTCGCAAACGTAGCATGATCCCTCCAGCTTCTCTATCCTCGCCAAGGGCTTTTTGCCCGTGCCACCCGAAAGACCGCCGTCCTTCAGTTCCCGTGTAAGATCGTCAAGATGACTCTCAAGCGTAAGCGCCATACCAAGACGGTTCTTTCGCACGAACATCATATCGTAATGCGTGCGACAAAATCCCTTTTCGTTGGTCTTGATCCTTACGTCGGGCTCCATCATGGATGCTCCGAGGATAAGATCAAGCTCGTCGCCCTCAAGCTTGTTGTAAAGCGCGCAGAAGGGGCAACCGCAGGATTTATCCGCCGCGCTTTTTTCAAAGGCCTCGTTGACGGGTATAGTATATATCTGTTCCATTATTTTCTCCCGATTTGTGTAAAATTACTTCAAAAATAATCTTGAAATGTGTCGCTAACAATAGTATAATATAGATAGCATACATATTTATTTTATCATAAATCGGCTATTATTTCAAGAGGATTTTCAAAACACGGGGATTTTATTTCATGACTGTACAAAATTATTGCGCTACGGAGCATCAAATAGGCTCGCTTACATATATAAAGCTCGACTTCGTCGAGCTTTTTGACGTATCCAAGATCTTTGACTGCGGCCAGTGCTTCCGCTTTGACAGGGTAAGCGCATCGAGCCACGAAAACGAGTTTGCAGGCTGCGCCATGGGAAAATACATCTCGGTAGCACAGGACGGCGCTACCATCTACGTATACAATATAACGCTTGAGGAGTATGAGGAGAAATTCAAGAAATTTCTTGCCCTCGACCGCGATTACAATGAAATAAACAGCGATATTCTCTCCCTGTCACAAAACCCTACGCTCAGAGAGGCGGTAAACACCTCAAGCGGTATCCGGATCCTGCATCAGGATGCATGGGAGGCTGTCTGTTCCTTTATAATTTCCCAAAACAACAATATACCGAGAATCAAGAAAATAATTGCAAGCCTCGCCGAAAAATGCGGCAATAGGGTCGATACAAGTCTTATGTCGGGTCATATCGCCGACACTCACCTTGAAAACGACGGCAATTTTTACTCCTTCCCCACCCCCGATGAGATAATCCCCCTCGGAGTTGACGGACTTTTTGAGCTTAAAACAGGCTTCCGCGCAAAATACATATTTGACGCGGCAGAAAGGGTGCATTCGGGAGAAATTGATCTTGAGCAGCTTAAATACATCAAGTCCACCGCGGAATGCTCCGACGTTCTATGTCAGATCAAGGGCATAGGTCCTAAGGTGGCGGCATGCGCTCTGCTTTTCGGCTTTGCGCGCCTTGACGCCTTCCCCATAGACGTTTGGATCAAGAAGGTCATGGCAAAATATTTCGATAGTGATTTCACGCCCGAATCTCTCGGACAATATGCAGGCATCGCACAGCAATACCTGTTTTATTACGAGCGCTATCTTATAAGCGAGAAGGGAGAAAACAAAAAATGACCGCAAAGCAAATAAGTGAATATCTCCTCTCCCACAGCCGCCGATTTGAGCGCGACGCGATATACGATACAGACAAGCGCGGCGAGGAGTTTTGTGAGCTGATAATCAAAAATGAAACCAATCCATCTTATCCGATCACAGTCACGGTAACAGATGGGGGCTGCTCATTGTCGGTAGGAAATTTCTCCAACGTAACAGACAGCAAGAGAATGACTCCCGACCAGACACTTTCTGCCATAGAGGATATCATCGAGGATAAGATCATATTCGCCCTCGGTTACCGAGAGAATGACGATATTGGATTTGGCTCACCATTTTTCTCCCGCATTTTCGCGCTGACAGGCGGTGAAGACGATATGGGCAAGGAATACGACGAATTTGTCAAAACCATCTCAACCCCGATAAATAAAAAGCTCAGATTTCTTTACTCTATGAAGGGCAGATTCCTGATCTTCAATTTTTCGGGCAGCCTTCAAAAAACTATCATTCGCTAAAAGGTAAATTCAGAAATGTCAGCTTTAGTTAAAACCAATAAAGGCGTACGGGATATGACGCAAGGCAGTATCTATTCGCAGATGACCTCATTTGCCCTGCCGATACTTTTAAGTCAAGTATTCCAGCAGCTGTATAACACCGCAGACTCGCTTATTGTCGGCCGATTTCTCGGCACAGACGCGCTTGCCGCAGTAAGCTCATCGGGAACACTCATTTTCCTTTTGATCAGCTTTTTCAACGGAACGGCAATGGGCGCGGGCGTTGTTATATCCCGATATTTCGGTGAGCGAAACGAAAATAACGTATCCCGCGCAATACATACAAATATTGCATTCGGTCTTGCCAGCGGAATCTTCCTGACCGTCATCGGAGTTGCATTCACCCCCACCTTCCTTGTGTGGATGAAGACCGACCCCGACGTACTTCCCCAGGCGATCGAATATTTCAGGTACTACTTTTTCGGCGCAACCGCGCTTGTAATGTATAATATCTGCCGCGGAATAATGAACGCGCTCGGCGACAGTAAGCGCCCCTTGTGGTATCTTATTTTTTCATCCGTGCTCAATGTCATTCTCGACGTTTTGTTTATCGGAATATTCGGTTGGGGAGTATGGTCAGCGGCTCTCGCCACAGTCATCTCTCAGATGGCAAGCGTAGTGCTCTGTATGGCATACCTTTTTAAAAAAGGCAACATATTCACAGTAGAGATCAAAAAGCTCCGTTTCCATGGGGACATGCTCTCCGAGATAATCAGATACGGTCTGCCCGGCGGAGTGCAAAACTCGGTCATCGCCTTTGCAAACGTAATAGTGCAAACGCAGATAAACTCCTTTGGTAAATACGCAACGGCCGCATACGGCACACACGCGAAGATCGAAGGCTTTGCCTTCTTGCCGATAACAAGCTTCAATATGGCGACAAGCACCTTTATAAGCCAGAATCTGGGCGCAAAGCAATACGACAGAGCGCGTAAGGGTGCAAGATTCGGAATTCTCGCAAGCACGATCCTTGCAGAGCTCATCGGCATCGTCATTTACTTTGCCGCTCCGCGTCTTATCGGCATGTTCGACTCAAACCCCGAGGTCATCCGCCTTGGAGTACAGCAAGCTCGCACAGTCTCGCTTTTCTTCTGCCTGCTTGCATTTTCACATGCGGTCGCGGCGGTCTGCAGGGGCGCGGGCAAGGCATTCGTTCCCATGTTCGTCATGCTTTCTATCTGGTGCGGAATCAGACTTCTCTACATTCAACTTGTCATGACCTTCATAGGCGAGCTTCCCTACATTTATTGGGCATATCCCCTGACTTGGGGACTTAGCACGGTAGTCTATCTGATATACTATAACTGTTCTGACTGGATACACGGCTTTGATACGAAAAAGAGCGCACACTAAAATTTAAAGACTCCGTCATACGACGGAGTCTTTCTTCATTCTTTAATTCTTTCAAGACACATGGCACATCTCTGCGGCAGAAAAATTGGGAATATCCATTCCTTGCCCGCCTTTTTTGCCTCGTAAATATATTCCTTTGATATGCGGTCATGTCCGCCGAAGCGTGAGTCATCACTTGAAAGGATGACCTTGTATTTTCCTCCTCTCGGCACTCTGACAAGGTAATTATCCTGCCATTTTGTAGGATTGAAGTTAAATACAAATACAACTCCCGCTCTTTCAAAGTTCATTATCTGATCTGCCTGATCCATATAGAGAGCTCTGGGCGCTTTTCTGAATATCTTCTTATCTGCCGCGAGAGTTATCATCGCGCGGTCAAACTCGTTAAGATCCTTATAGCGAAGATTGTCATCATCAACAAGATGCCACTGACGTCGGCAGTAGAAATAGCTCCAGCCGTTACCCTCACGTGGGAAATCTATCCATTCGGGATGACCGAATTCGTTGCCCATAAAGTTGAGATATCCCTCTCCGCCAAGCGAAAGAGAAATCAATCTTATAAGCTTGTGAAGCGCTATTCCGCGCTCAATTATATCATTTTGACTCTGACGCGCCATGCTGGAGTACATCTCACTGTCGCAAAGGCGGAAGATTATCGTTTTGTCTCCGACAAGCGCCTGATCGTGTGACTCGGCGTACCCGATATATTTCTCGGCAGGTCGGCGGGAGGTAAGCTCTGCCCACATATGCCAAACGTCCCAATCCTCGTCGCGTCTTTCCTTGATATACTTCACCCAAAGGTCGGGAATACCCATAGCAAGGCGATAATCAAATCCGATTCCTCCCTCCTCGATGGGCAAGCACATTCCGGGCATGGCAGACATATCCTCTGCTATAGTTATAGCCTTGGGATTCACCTCGCGTATCAGCTTGTTGGCAAGCTGAAGATAGGTCAACGCCTCGGTGTCGGTGTTAAGCGAGAAATACTTGGAGTAATCGGTAAACGCAGTACCAAGACCGTGGTCGTGATATATCATGCTTGTAACTCCGTCGAAGCGGAAACCGTCAAAGCGGAATTCCTCAAGCCAGTATTTAAGATTAGACAAAAGGAAATGTATGACCTGATTCTTATCGTAATTAAAGAGCTTCGTGCCCCACGCGCTGTGGTCACCTCTGCCGCCCTCGTGGAAATATTGATACACCGTGCCGTCAAACAGGTTAAGTCCGTCGCCCTCGTTACCCACCGCGTGTGAGTGAACGAGATCAAGAAGCACGGCGATACCCATCTTATGCGCCTCGTCTATCAGCATTTTAAGCTCATAAGGCGTGCCGTATTTGGAGGATGAGGCAAAAAACGAAGCCACCTGATAGCCAAAGGAAGCATAATAAGGATGCTCCATCACCGCCATAATCTGTATCGTATTATATCCAAGCGACTTTATGCGCGGGAGAATATTCTCACGGAACTCGTTGTAGCTTCCGATACCCTCTTTTTCCTGCGCCATACCGATATGGCACTCGTATATAAAGAGATCCTTTTTGGGGGTAAAGCTCTTTTTCTGCCATTTGTATTCGGGCTCGTCCACAATAACTCCACACCATTCGAAGGTGTCCTTGTCCTGCTCTACACGGTTGATATAGGAAGGCACTCGGCGCAAAAGCTGACCGTCCTTTTCAACTATCGCTTGAACGTGACAACCGTTCCAAAGGGCATTCTCACCGTCAAGATAGACCTCAAAAACCCCGTTATCCATAGGGCGCATTTTCAGCGCGGTCATGTTCCAGTCGACCATGTCTCCCGTGAGATACATCGCGTCTGCCGCGGGAGCCCACTCACGGTATACCCAGCCCGACTCACATTTGTGAAAGCCGAAATATTCATGTCCGTTTGCAAAGTCGGATAGCGTCCCCGAATCAGTCAACAATTCGCCAAGCTTTTTCTCGTATCTTTCCATTCTGAGGTTAAGATCGTCCTCGAATGGAGCAAGATATTTATCATGCTCAAGAATCTTCAAGCTCATAAATATACTTCCTTTCACATTTTATCTTCACCTTTATTTTACCACTTTTCACTTTTAATGTCAACCATGCAAATCTCATATATCAAGGACAAATAAAAATCCACCCGCGAAGCGGGTGGTTTTTCACATGCGGGCATAGCCCTATGTTCCTCGCTATGCGTAAACGCACTGACGCGGACTGCCAACTGCGTAGGATTGTTACTTGCTGCCAGCAAACTGGCCGTTATCG
>JAZSBL010000020.1:0-48933 GCA_045602385.1 Eubacteriales bacterium
TGCTGCGGCAATTGCGGTCTCTGCTGTAGCATCAGCTGCGATCATAACCGTAGCGCGAAGCTTGCCGCAGATCTGTACCGCGATCTCGACTGTACTGTCAACGCACTTTGCTTCGTCATACTCGGGCCATGCGGCAAGAGATGCAAAGCCCGCACCGCCGATAGTCTCCCACATTTCCTCTGCAAGGTGAGGTGCAAAGGGGCATATGAGTCTTACGAATGCGGAAAGCTGATCCTTTTCGATGCTTCCTACCTCGTAGATCTTGTTGACAAGTGCCATCATAGCCGCGATAGCGGTATTGAACTTCATCTCCTCTATATCCGAGCTTACCTTCTTTATCGTCTTATGGAACGCGCTTGTAAGCTTGTCTGTTTCTCCCTTGCCCTTGATTATGGTCTTGAGATCGCAAACGCGCTCGATAAATCTCTTACAACCCTTAACCGAGCTGTCAGACCAAGGAGCAGCCGCGCCGTAATCACCCATAAAGAGAATATACGTACGGAGAACGTCCGCTCCGTACTGGTCAACTACCTCGTTGGGGTCAACGACGTTACCCTTGGACTTGGACATCTTCTCACCGTCAGGACCGAGAATAAGACCCTGTGCAGTTCTCTTTGCGTAAGGCTCCTCGGTGTTGACCTCGCCCATATCGTAAAGGAACTTGTGCCAGAAGCGGGAGTAGATCATGTGTCTTGTAACGTGCTCCATACCGCCGTTGTACCAGTCAACAGGCATCCAGTAATTAAGCTTTTCGGGATCGGCGATCGCCTTGTCGTTCTTGGGGTCGATGTAGCGCAGGAAGTACCAGGACGAGCCTGCCCACTGGGGCATCGTGTCTGTTTCTCTCTTCGCGTCGCCGCCGCACTTGGGGCACTTGCAATTAACGAAGCTCTCGATCTTTGCAAGTGGGCTCTCGCCACCCTCACCGGGCTCAAAATTCTCAACTGCGGGAAGTCTCAAAGGAAGCTCGCTCTCGGGGAGCGCAACCATTCCGCACTTAGGACAGTGAACGATCGGGATAGGCTCACCCCAATATCTCTGACGGTTGAACGCCCAGTCCTTCATCTTGTACTGAACGCCCTCTTCGCCGATTCCCTTTTCTTCAAGGACCTCGATCATTTTCTTGATAGAGTCCTTCTTGTTTGTGAATCCGTTAAGGAAACCGGAGTTGACCATATCGCCGTCACCGGTGTATGCAGCCTCCTCAATGTTTCCACCCTTGATTACCTCGATTATATCGATTCCGAACTTCTTTGCGAAGTCGTAGTCGCGCTCGTCGTGCGCAGGAACCGCCATGATAGCGCCCGTGCCGTAGCCCATCATTACGTAGTCGGCGGTGTAGATCGGGATCTCCTTGCCGTTTACGGGATTGACACCGCAGATTCCCTCGATCTTCACGCCGGTCTTTTCCTTGACAAGCTGAGTTCTCTGGAACTCGGTCTTCTTTGCGCACTCGGTCTTGTATGCGTCAAGCGCGTCAATATTCGTGATGCGATCCCTGTACTTTTCAATGAGAGGATGCTCGGGAGCGATTACCATGAACGTTACTCCAAAGAGTGTGTCGGGTCTTGTGGTGTAGATGCGGAGCATCTCGCCCTCGTCCGCGCCCTTGACCGAGAAGTTAACGAACGCGCCCGTGGACTTACCTATCCAGTTTATCTGCTGCTGCTTTACCTGGGGGAGATAGTCAACATTATCAAGACCCTGGAGAAGTCTGTCGGCGTACTTTGTAATTCGGAGATACCATACGTCCTTGGACTTCTGAATAATATCATTGTGACAAATATCGCACTTACCGCCCTGGCTGTCCTCATTTGAGAGAACGACCTTACAGTGGGGACAGTAGTTTACAAGCGCGGTATCTCTGAACGCCAGACCCTTGTTGAACATCTCAACGAAGATATGCTGTGTCCAGCGGTAGTAGTCCTCGTCGGTCGTGTCTATAACGCGTGTCCAGTCAAAGGAGAATCCAACGCGCTTAAGCTGCTGGGAGAACTTCTCGATATTTCTGTCTGTAAGGATCCTGGGGTGTGTGTTGTACTTTATAGCGGAGTTCTCGGTGGGAAGACCGAAGGCGTCAAAGCCTATCGGGAAAAGGACGTTGTATCCCTGCATCCTTCTCTTTCTGCTGACGACCTCAAGACCGGAATAAGCCTTGATGTGTCCTACGTGCATTCCCGCGCCCGAGGGATAGGGGAACTCGACAAGTGCGAAGAACTTGGGCTTCTCGGAGCCGTCCTGAGCCTCAAAAACGTGAGCAGAGTCCCACTTGTCCTGCCACTTTTTTTCAATTGACAAAAAATCGTATTTCATATTCTAACCTCTTTGCAAGATCACAAGATCTCGCCTTATAAAATTATTTTCAATCAAATTCAGTACCGAGAAAAAGAAAAAGCCCCCATCTCAATATCTTGAGACGAAGACAGCTCCGCGGTACCACTCAAATTGCATCAAAAGGATGCCACTCTGTCCGATAACGGCGGATTGACCGTACCCCACTACGTTATTTCGCAGGGTCTGCTCAGGGGTGAGTAAGAATAGATTGCCGAGCGTCTTACACCGACCGACGCCTCTCTTTGCGCGCACAGCTATTCTCTGTCCTCTTCGTAGCATTTAGGAAACAACATTAGTATTATAATGTATAAAACTGCATTTGTCAAGTGCTTTTAAAAAGATTTTATACTTCCCATGCAACATATTATTATCCGTCTTGACTTTCTCCGCCCATTCGTGTATAATCAAATCAATCACATGCATGCGAGGTGCAAAATGAAGAAAATTATGTTCGTCTGCCACGGAAACATTTGCCGTAGTCCAATGGCAGAATTTATATTCAAGAAAATGCTCCGAGAAAAAGGACTCGACAACGAATATTACGTCGCATCCTCTGCCACAAGCCGCGAGGAGCTTGGCAATCCCGTCTATCCCCCGGCTCGCGCCGAGCTTGCAAAACACGGCATCGACACAACGGGCAAATTCGCCGTCCAGATGACCCGCGCCGACTACGACAAATACGACCTGATTATCCCCATGGACGCGATGAACGTCCGCAATATGATGAAGATAATCGGCTCCGATCCCGACGGCAAGGTAAAAAAGCTTATGGACTACACTCCGCGCGGCGGTGACGTTGCCGACCCGTGGTTTACGGGCGAGTTCAGTATAACCTACCGCGATATATTTGATGGCTGCTCCTGCCTTTTAACAGAGCTTACAGAAAAGAAAATCTGAATACCTCGGAGGCTTTAAAATGAAAAAAACGATCTCCCTTTTAATGGCTTTACTTATACTTGCCGTTGCGCTTTGCTCCTGCAAAAGCGAAGAGGATGAGTGGGCTGAAATGGTGGCGAATTACCGCGCCGCCAAGGTGGAATCCTACGAAACCGAAAACGCCAAATATTCCGATTATGAGGTAGACGTAGCATTTCTCGGCGATAGTCTGACCGACGGCTACGACGTCGCGGCATATTACCCCCAATACACCGTCAGCAACCGCGGCATCGGCGGCGATACGACCTACGATCTTGAGGGCAGACTCAAGACTTCGGTATACGACCTCAAGCCCAAGGTCGCCGTTATGCTTATCGGAGCGAACAACCCCGATACAATGATGGACAACTACGAGAACATTTTAAAGGGTCTTGCTGAAAATCTCCCAAACACAAAAATAATACTCCTCTCCCTTACGTCAATGGGCGGAGAGCATTGGGGCAAGAACAATCAGCTTTCGGCATACAATAACGTCAAAATAAAGCTGCTTGCCGAGAAATATTCCTTTGAATACGTGGACCTGTACACACCGCTCTTGAATCTTGCTGACGGTGAGATATACGACGAATACACGACCGACGGCGGACACCTGACCGCGCAGGGCTACGAGGTGCTGACACGAGAGATAACACCGGCAATAGAAAAGCAGCTGGCAGCATGGACCCTTGAAAACGAGCAATAATAAATAAAAAGAGCAAACGCTTTTTGCGTTTGCTCTTTTTGCTTTTTTGGCTCTTTTTTGTATAATAACACCCGTTTATTTCCTCTTAAGCTTTCCGACTACACGACCGCAGCACGCGACCTCGCCGAAGTTTTTAAGAAGTATATCATTGTATTCGGGGTTAAGGGATATAAGCCTGTCGCCGCCGAATTTCTTGAAATAGCCTTCTCCGTCAAGCGTGAAGATTCCAAGCTCGCCGTACTCGACCGAATCGCACTCCTCAACAAGCAGTACGTCACCGTCGCGGTACTTGGGCTCCATACTGTTACCCTTTATGCGAAGCGCGTAGTCCGCAAGCGCGGTCTCGTGGTTGTCGGGAATGTTGATGGTCGTAGACTCACTCTCAAATAGATATACGCCCGTTCCCGCAGACACGGGAAGGTCATAAAGGCTGATGCTCCTGCGAGAAAGTCCGGCCGCATTCTTCATAGCGTTGGTACGAATGATAGCTCCCATTCCTGCACTCTTCTTTCCCGAGAAGAATCTATCATTATTAGTAGCAGACGCCTCGCGCTCGGACTCCTTGGAGATGACCATCGACACAAGCTCGCGGCTGTGCGCGTCAAGCTTGCGGTAATTCTCAATGAGGTCCATCTCGCTCTCACTTAAAGTATAGTTGTTGGTATTTTCGGGGATACCCGTAAGGATATAATCCACAGAGCATTCAAGCGCGGCGCAAATCGCCACGATATTGGACAGCTTGGGCGAGTCGCTGATTCCCGCCAGGATCTTCGAGAGCGTGCCGAGCGGTATCTCGGTCATCTCCGAAAGACGGTCGTTGGTTATCTTCTTCTCGCTTTTTATCTTTTTTATTCTGTCGATGTAGGTGTATTCCATATTAAAATACCTCTTGACCATATATTTGAGGCCAAACCGTTTCCGCGCACAGTTTTCCTCTTGCGGAATTATTATAACACAGTTTTTCCGTTTTGTAAAGAGGTTTTCGCAAAATAATTCCGAAATTTGAAAAATTTTTCATATTTTTTCTTAAAAAGTGTTGACAAGTTCCGTTTTTGGTGGTATAATGACCTCACAAGAGGAAAAACAAGCCACATTTTAAACCGTTTTTTCCTAATCAAGAATTTTTTTGACTTTCACCTTTATTACACGGAGGTTAATATGAACGCTTATTTTGAGGATTTCAGCAACGTAAGATATAACGAACAGAAAATCGCAAAGGATCGCGCGGTACACGGTTTTTTTGACAGACTCATCTCCTTTATATGCGCAATAGTAGACCTTGTCTGTTGCCCCGCCGCAGTCAAGATTGAAAAGACACTCGTGGTATTTACCCTCTTCGTCGCCTTCTTCGGCGTTATCGGAGGAATTGACAGCGGCGCCCTTTCGTGGTTCTTCGGAATACTTCTCTGCTCCGCTATATCCTTTGTGGAGTACGTCACTCTTAAAAGTGTTTTCAAGCCAATCGAAAAGAATTAAAAAGCACGTGTTTTCAAAATTCCCATAAAAACCGCACCGCCCCGAATCGGGGGCGGTGCATCCTTTTTATATTTTCAATTCCAAGCGAATTTTAGGGCGACAGATCATTTTGCAAGGACCGTATCACACAATGCCATAGCCAGTCTCTCCGCGGCTTGTATAGCCTCTCGCACTGTGTTTCCCGTAGCCCCTATATCTACCATCATATAATATTGGGAAAGGTCGCTGTTATACCTGCTTGGGGACAACGTAGGCGGCATACATATACGCGCCCCTTCCTCATTAAGTCTTTGCCTGAGCGACAGCGCAAGGGAAAGACTCTCCTGCCACCCCTCACAGTCCGCGCTTACGGTAAGCCTTATCTGGGCGGCACCGTCATTTGAAAGAGTCTTGACCGGATCGCCCTCCACCTCAAGCTCCATTCGGTGCAGATCTATAACGTATTTAATCGAGGGATATACCTTAAGCATCGTTTGTATAGTTTCCCTTGCGGCAATATAGGCGTTGCTATCTGCTCCGTCGTGTATAACGGTGCAATGCAGTGTTGTCAATCCAAGCGCGTTAAGCCTTTGACTAAGCGCATCGCCAACCGAAATAACGCCGTCAAGATACTCGCTCCTGCTTTCGAGATACGCCTCCGAGGTGTGCGTGTGCAGGATCATGACCAGCGGCGCGCCGCCGCCCGGTTTCTCACAGTCAAGAAATCCGCGGTCAAGAAGCTCGGCTATCTCCACAGCCTTGTCGGTGTAATTAACTATGTATGAATCCCCCCGCTCCGCAAGCGAAAGATCGGATTCCACAAATCTGACCGCCGTTATCTCCTCGCTTGTACTTTCCGCCGTCTCCGGCTCGGTTTCCACCGCGCTCACCGACTCGGCCTCCTCGCTTTTCTCCTCGCTGAAGCTCTCACCGTCCGTTGTCTCAGCCGCCTCGGTCGCCCAATATCCGTCAAAAGGCAGTGTCGTCCCCTCCTCTACGCCATCTCCGCTTGCGGAAATAGCCACTATGCAGACAAAAGCAATAGCGCAAACAAGAACAACAAATGCGGCAGCCCGTCTTAACCGCAGCTGTCGCCTTGGCGGAATATCCGGAAAAAGCGGCTCCGGCGGCTCGTATAAAACCTTCCCTTCTTTTCTCTCCGATATCTCGTTTTTCATTCACCGTCCTCCTGTATCCAAGACATAAAAGCGACAATTTGTCCGTTATAATCATTACATTTTATTTTTCGGCTCCCATCAATATGAATAGCCCCCACAGTTCACACAAATTTTACATTATTCTGCCGCGTGTATGTTGCTAACACTTTAGCGCTTCCCAACCTCTCCGAATCCCACATTTTTGTATGCGGATTGCACAAATTACCCTTTCGGGTTATGTGCAAATTCACGATTATATTTTTATATTTATATAGTCTATTGATTATTTGGCTCTTTTGTGATATAATCTCTTCTATGATACGGTACTGTCGCATTTTTGCGATAGACCTATGTGAGATTATATTTTCTCCCATAAACAAACCCCACGATTCAGAAACCTAGGAGGATTACCCAAATGAAAAAGCGCATTATCGCTTTGCTTCTCTGCCTTGCAATGACCGTTTCGGTATTCGCAGGATGCGCGGGAAGTATTGATGCAGACTCAGAGTACAAGGGCGAGCAGATCATAATGTACCTGAGCGAAAACATCTACAATCTCGACCCTGCTTGCTCATATACGAACGCAAGCTTGAGAAGCATTGTAAGTCTTATTTTCGATACACTCTTTACCGTTGACGAAAAAGGTAAGGTTTCCCCCTCTCTTGCCAAGAGCTACAAGACAGAGGAGAGAGATGACGGCTTCTTCATGTACATTGAGATCAACGAGGATGCAAAGTGGTCGGATAACAACCCCGTAACGGCAGACGATGTCGCTTATGCATGGAAAAGACTCCTCAACCCCAAGAACTCATACGAATCCGCCGCTCTTCTTTTTGACATAAAAGGCGCGCGTGAGTATAACCAGACCGGCGAGGGCAAGGATACAATGGGTATCAGCGCAGACGGCAAGCTTCTTACGATCGAGTTTGAGGGAAAGGTCGACACAGATCAGTTCATCCTCAATCTTACAAGCTCCGCGTTGGCTCCTCTCCGCGAGGATATCATCGGCGAAATGAAGGATAACGACAAGCAGGCTGATGACTGGGCTAAGAAGTCCACCATCATGGTATCAAGCGGTCCCTTCAAGCTCACAAAGGTGGGATACTACACCGACGCGGGAACGAAATATATCGACACAAGCTATTCCGAAAAGAAGGTCAATGCCGACAATAAGATCGAAAACGATAAGAACGGCAACCCCATCTTCATTGACGGAACTACTCCCAAGGAGTTCTCCGCCCAGAAGGTGTCCAGCTACATTCTTGAAAGAAACCTCTACTACTACAGAAACGCAGAGGACGGCGAAAAGCTTGACGTATCGGTCGTTCCTTACAGAATCATCGTAGATTGCAGTCTTACAGACGAGGAGATCCTCCAGGGCTACCGCGACGGTATCATCGCTTATATCGGTGATATTCCCATGTCACTCAGAGGCGAGCTTGAGGGAGAGGCTGAAAAGTACGATTCTCTTTCCACAAACGTCTGCTAC
The DNA here is from genome assembly GCA_045602385.1 of Eubacteriales bacterium. Classification (GTDB taxonomy): domain Bacteria; phylum Bacillota; class Clostridia; order Oscillospirales; family CAG-272; genus SVTX01. The sequence continues at coordinate 8,054 of JAZSBL010000020.1, forward strand.
CTCAACCAGAACGCAGCTGTTACAAGAACGCTTGCGGACGGCACTCAGGAGTCTGTAAACCTCTTTGCCAACAAAACGGTAAGACAGGTGCTTTCCATGGCGATTGACCGCGAGACGATTGCAAAAGAGCTTGTATTTGCACAGGCGGCAACAGGCATCGTCCCCACCGGAGTATATGATACAAACAACATCAAGACCAAGTTCCGTGATACAGAGACCGACTATCAGTATCTTTCAAAGAAAGAGGTAGCAGATCTTCAGTCCACGCTTGGCGCGGCGGGAATTACTCCCTCCGAGTACTCCTTCTCTATCACCGTATCCTCTTACGATGAGGTGCATATGGCGGTTGCAAATCAGCTTCTCGCCGCATGGGGTACCTCAGGTCTTGGATTTAACGTAACAATCAACGTTCGCGGAACGATTGCAAACAACGACGTTCACAAGGATGTTGCAAGCGTACCCACAGATCTTTGCGACGACCTCTGGGCAGAGGATCTTGCAAGAGGAAACTATCAGGCGGCGGTCCTTGACCTCGTTGCACCCAGCGCAGATCCCTTCTCTGTATTGGCTCCCTTCGCAACAGCATTCTCAGGCCAGAAGATCGACATGAGCGATCCCACAAATATCAAGGCATCTACACATAGCACAGGATACAGCTCCGCAGAATACGACGCCCTTATGGAGTCAATATTCGCAGAAAAGGTTATCGAAGGCAGATCCGGAAACCTCCACAAGGCAGAGGAAATACTTATGGAAGACATGCCCGTCATCCCGATAGTATTCAACCAGTCCGCTTACGTTATCAACGAGGATCTCCTTGATCTTGGCAACAAGATCCTGTTCTGGGAGACCGCAGGCAATTATTACGCTCCCGTTTCCTTCTCCAAGGCAACCGTAAAGAGCTACGAAAAATACGTAGCAAAGTGCGCCGAGTACGTTTATAACAACTACGCTACATGGCAGGCAAGACCCAATTCTTACTTTGCTCTTTCATTCGGAGACGTAGATTTTGACCACTTCGCGTATACCAACTCCAACTATTACTATCTCTTCAAGGATAAGTACGGTACGGATGGCTACGATTGGCTCAATGAAAAGCCCGCAAAGGAAACCGAGGCAGCATCGTAATCCGGTAATTTTAAAAACAAAATAAACAGATATTGCCCCGACGGCTGTCGGGGCAATAATTTTTCGCATTTTTGTCTTTTTTATATTAATAGATGTAGACAAACGAACAAATAAGTGGTATAATAAGATGGATTTATGTGTCGCGCAGCTTGTGCCACTGCGACATGTCCGTATCATTTAAACAGTGGAATTATAAAAATGAAAGTACACAATCTTTATTCCGGATCTTGGCTATCAAACTGCTATGCGATAATCAACCGTGACTGCAACGGTGAGGCGCACGCGGCGATCGTTGACCCAAGCGCGCCCGCCGATGGAATATGCGAATTTCTTGACACACAGGGTGCAAAGCTCGACATGATAGTCCTCACGCACGGTCACTTTGACCACATAATGTCACTTGACGAGCTTCGAGAGCGCACGGGCGCGCCCGTATATATCCATAAGGATGATGCGGAGCTGCTTGGCGACAGTCAGAAAAACGCATACTCTCTCTTCTTTGCCGAAAAGATGGTTGCGAAGGAAGCCGACAAGATACTGAACGACGGCGACACGATAAGCCTTGGCGACGGGAAGCTGACAGTAATTCACCTCCCGGGACACACACGTGGATCTATAGGACTTTTGGGCGATAGATTTATCCTCACGGGAGACACGCTTTTTGACAGAGGCGTAGGCCGCTCCGATCTCTACGGCGGAGATACGATGCAATTATATTCATCGATCGGCAGACTTAAAGAGCTTGATCCCACGTTACAAATATACCCTGGCCACGGAAAGGGTGCTTTGCTCGGGCGCACTTTAGAAGCCGTAATTTAATTGTTTAAACTCTGAAAGGAATCACATATATGGATTTTAATTATTTAGCAGAATTACTTTTCCCGCATATAAAGGATACTCCCCAAGATGTCGAGGCAAGATATCCCGCGCGCAACCTTCCCGAGGGCGCAAAGGTAACGAGATTTGCCCCCAGCCCCACGGGATTTGTTCACTTCGGCGGTCTTTTCCCCTCCACCGTAGGTGAGCGACTTGCGCACCAGTCGGGCGGCGTTTTCTACCTTAGAATAGAGGACACTGACGCAAAGCGCGAGGTTGCAGGAGCGGCAGAGGGACTTATCAAGACGCTTGCAAAGTACGGAATCAACTTTGACGAGGGCGCGATTCTTGACGAGAACGGAAACATCTCGGATAAGGGCGCATACGGCCCCTATAAGCAGAGCCAACGCGGTCCTATCTACCAGACCTTTGCAAAGCAGCTTGTGCGCGAGGGCAAGGCTTATCCCTGCTTTACGACCGAGGAGGAGCTTGACGAATTACAGGCAATAAATAAAAAAGAAGAGATCAAGAATACAGACTGGCAGGCGGAGGCGGAGGCAAAGCGCAGAGAAATGCTCGCGCGCCGCAACTTCACCATTGAAGAGGTCGAGGAGCATCTCAAGGCGGGACACCCCTTCGTTCTCCGTATTCTCGCGCTCGGCGATCCCGAAAGAAAAATAAAGTTTACCGACCTCGTAAAGGGCACTCTTGAAATTCCCGAAAACGACGAGGACTTCGTTCTTCTCAAGTCGGACGGTATTCCCACATACCACTTTGCACACGCGGTAGACGACCACCTTATGGGCACCACGCACGTAATCCGCGGCGAGGAATGGCTCCCCAGCCTGCCCAAGCATATTCAGCTCTTCTCTGCTCTCGGCTTTAAGCTTCCCAAGTATATGCACATAGCGCAGATCATGAAGCTTGACGAGAACGGAAACAAGAAGAAGCTCTCAAAGCGCGACATGGGCGCAAACATGGACGACTACACCCGCATGGGATATTGCCCCGAGGCGGTCTGTGAGTATATTATGACACTTCTCAACTCGAATTACGAGGAGTGGCATATGCAGAATCCCGACAAGGCGTATACCGAGTTCCCCTTCAACATCAAGAAGATGTCCGTTTCGGGCTGCCTCTTCGACTTCGGCAAGATAAACGACGTTTCAAAGAACGTCATCTCCCGCATGACCGCAGGTGAGGTAACCGACAAGGTAACGGCTTGGGCTCTTGAATTTGACCCCGAGTTCGGCGCAGAGCTTGCGCGTGACCGTGAATTTCCCGAGAAGATCTTTGCGATCGGCCGCGGCGGCAAGAAGCCCCGTAAGGACCTTGCGACATGGGTTGATGCAAAGCCCTATATGGGATTCTTCTACGACAAGTTCTTTACGATCGAGAACGAGTACCCCGAGAACTTTGACAAGGCAGATATTATCGCAACCCTTGAGAAATTCAGCGAGAGCTACGACTGTGCCGACGATATGAACACCTGGTTCGACAAGGTAAAGGCTATCGCAGATTCACTCGGATTTGCGTCCGACATGAAGGCATATAAAGCAGATCCCACAGCCTTCAAAGGCAGCGTTGCGGATATCAGCATGTTCATTCGCGTTGCGGTAACGGGTAAGCAGAACGCACCCGACCTCTACACCGTTATGCAGATAATCGGCAAGGAAAAGACGCTTGAGCGCATCTCAAGAATGATCGCAAGCCTGAAATAATCAAATTTTTGACTCTCCGTAAGAAGAAAGGCCAACAAAATGGAAGAAATCAAGAATAATTTTATACACGATATTATAGATGCGGACCTTACCGCAAATCCCGGTCTTAAGATCCACACACGCTTCCCCCCCGAGCCTAACGGATATCTCCATATAGGCTCTGTCAAGGCGATCTGCATCAACACAGACGTAGCTAATAAGTATAACGGTCTTTTCAATCTCCGTTACGACGATACCAACCCCGCAAAGGAGTCCGATGAGTTCGTTCGTTCTATCCGCGAGGACCTCGAGTGGCTCGGCGCAGCTCCCACAGGCGGTGTATTCTACGGCTCGGACTACTTTGGCAAGTGCTATGAGTTTGCAGTTCAGCTTATCAAGCAAGGCGATGCATACGTCTGCGACCTCTCCAAGGACGACCTTGCAGACTATAAGGGCACAGACCGTGCGGTTGCAGGTAAGGAATCTCCCTACCGCAACAGAAGCATAGAGGAAAACCTTGACCTTTTTGAGAGAATGAGAAATGGTGAGTTTGAGGACGGCGCGCGCACACTCCGCGCAAAGATCGACCCCACAAGCGATAACCCCTATCTCCGCGACCCTGTAATTTACAGAATCAAGCATATCCACCATCACCGTCAGGGCGACGAGTGGTGCGTATATCCTATGTACGATTTCGCTCACCCCATTCAGGACGCGCTTGAGGGAATCACACATTCACTTTGCTCAAGCGAGTTCAGAAATCACCGCCCCCTCTACGACTGGGTAGTTGAGAAGATAGGCTTCTCTCAGAAGCCCCACCAGTGGGAGTTCGGCCGTATGAACATTACCTACACCGTAATGTCCAAGCGCTATCTCCGTCAGCTCGTTGAGGAAGGCCACGTTGACGGCTGGGACGATCCCCGCCTTCCTACCCTCTGCGGACTTCGCCGCCGCGGATACACTCCCGCCGCACTCTTCAACTTCGTGCGTGAGGCAGGCGTAACCAATACCGACCATACCGTTGACGTCCGCCAGCTCGAGGCGTGCGTAAGAGACGACCTTAACGAGAACGCGCTCCGCCGTATCGCTATCGCTCAGCCTATCAAGGTAGTTATCGATAACTACCCCGAGGATAAAGAGGAAATGATCAGCGTTCCCAACCACCCCCAGAAGGAGGAGCTTGGAAGACGCGACGTTCCAATGACTCGTGAGATCTACATTGACGCAGATGACTTTGCTGAAGTTCCCCCTCCGAAGTTCTTCCGTCTTAAGCCCGAGGGCGAGGTAAGACTCATGGGCGGATATATCATCAAGTACGCAGGAATCGAGAAGAACTCAGACGGCTCTATCAAGTGCATCCACGCAACAGCCGATCTTGAAACAGGCAACGGAATGCCCACGGACGGCCGAAAGATCAAGGGTACTATACATTGGCTCTCCGCGAAATACGCTAAGCCCGCGACTCTCATGCTCTATGACCGCCTTTTCAATATCGAGAACACCGCTATGGTTCCCGAAGGACAGACCTACCTCGACTTCCTCAACCCCGACTCGCTTACAAAGCTTGAGGGCGCAATGGTTGAGCCCTCCCTTGAGAACGCCAAAGCGGGCGAGAAATTCCAGTTCGTACGTGTCGGCTACTTCTGTAAAGACTCCAAGAACGAAGGCACCTTTAACCGCGTAGTCGGTCTGAAGGATAGCTTCCCCAAAAAGTAATTGCTAACGGAGGATAAAAAAATGCCCGAATTCATTGCACAGAACCCTATACTGTCGATATTTTTGGCATATATCGCGGTAATTTCACTTATTTCGATAGTTGTCTGCATCTACGACAAGAAGATATCCAAAAAGAACCGCGTTGAGCTTCGCACACCCGAGAAGACTCTCCTTCTCCTCTCCGCTCTCGGCGGAAGCGTTGCGATGTTCATAACAATGCTCATAGTTCGCCATAAGACCAAGCACGTAAAGTTCATGCTCGGTATTCCGCTTATTATGATAGCTCAGGCGGGAGTGATTTATCTCCTTTTCCACTTTGGAATACTTTAATTTTGTACATTTTCAACAAACCGCGCTTGTGCCGATTACTTTAATTTTGTTAAAAGCACACTTGCGAAAAATATAATAAAATGTTATAATATTATAGTTAAATATGAAAGGCTATGATGAAGTCAGCCCACTTTCAAGGCAATTTTCAGAGAGTCTGCGGTCGGTGTGAGCAGATATTTGCGAAAGCGCGGCATTTCCCTTCGGAGCTTGTCGGGTCAAAGCAACCTTTTGCGATTAGCCCTGCACGGATATGACACCGTTACAAGTCAAGCAAAGTGTTGGCTTTGTGTTGTTTGCAAAGTCAGAATGCGGGTGGTACCGCGGAAAAATGTTTTTCCGTGCCGAATCCTCAATGAGGATTCGGGGCTTTTTATTTTGTTTTAAATAATATTCTATATATTTGAAAGGAATTTCAAAAAAATGAAAGATACTTTAAATCGCATAAAGGAAGAAGCGCTTGCGATAATCGCTTCTCCCGACACCGACGATGCGGCTCTTGAGGCGCTTCGTATCAAGTATCTCGGTAAGAAGGGTGAGCTCACCGCCGTTCTTCGCGGAATGGGTCAGCTTTCTCCCGAGGAAAGACCGATCGTTGGCCAGATGGCAAACGACGTAAGAGCAGAGATCGAGTCGGCTCTTACAGAAAAGAAGACCGCATTGGCAGCAAGCGCGCTTGACGCACAGCTTCTCGCGGAAAAGCTTGACGTTACAGTTCCCGGAAAGCAGGAGAAGATGGGCCACCGTCACCCCCTCACTCTCGTTCAGAGAGATATGGAGGAGATATTCATCGGAATGGGATTCTCTATCGCAGAGGGACCCGAGGTTGAGTACGACTACTACAACTTCCAGGCGCTCAATATTCCCGAGAATCACCCCGCGCGTGATACTCAGGACACCTTCTACATCACAGATAAGATACTTCTCCGCTCCCAGACCTCTCCCGTTCAGGCAAGAGTAATGGAGCAGCAGAAGCCCCCGATCCGTATCATCTCTCCCGGCCGCGTTTACAGAAGTGACGCAATGGATGCAACACACTCTCCCCTCTTCCATCAGATGGAGGGACTTGTAGTTGACAAGGGCATTACGATGGGCGACCTTAAGGGTATGCTTGAAACCTTTGCCAAGACAGAATTCGGCGAGGAAACGCGTATCCGCTTCCGTCCCCACCACTTCCCCTTCACAGAGCCCTCTGCCGAGGTAGATATCTCCTGCTTTATGTGCGGAGGTAAGGGCTGCCGTCTTTGCAAGGGCGAGGGCTGGATCGAGATCCTCGGTGCAGGAATGGTTCACCCCAACGTGCTTCGCAATTGCGGAATCGATCCCGAGGAATACAGCGGATTTGCATTCGGCATGGGTGTTGAGAGAATCGCAATGCTCAAGTACCACATTGACGATATCCGTCATTTCTATGAGAATGACGTTCGTTTTATAGAACAGTTTTAAGAAAGGAGTCGGTTAGAATATGAATCTTTCACTTAAATGGTTACATGATTTTACAAACACCGACGGTATTTCCACAAAGGAATACTGCGACAGAATGACCGATACCGGCTCTAAGGTCGAGGGCTATGAGGTCCTTGGCGAGGATATAAGCAACGTAGTTGTAGGTAAGGTCGTTTCTATGGAGCGCCACCCCAACTCCGATCACCTCTGGATCTGCCAGATCGACATCGGCAGCGAGGTAACGCAGATAGTAACAGGCGCGCAGAATGTGCACGAGGGAGATATAGTTCCCGCGGCTATTCCCGTGGCACACCTCCCCGGTGATGTTACAATCAAGGATGGTAAACTCCGCGGCGTCGAGTCGCACGGTATGCTCTGCTCTATCGCCGAGCTCAATCTCACGCTCCACGATATGCCCGAGGCTTGCGAGGACGGAATACTCATTCTCGGCAAGGAATACGAGGACAAGATCGGAATGGACATAAAGGATGCTCTTATGCTTAACGACACAGTCGTTGAGTTTGAGATCACCTCCAACCGCCCCGATTGCCTCTCGGTTATCGGACTTGCGCGCGAGACCGCGATCAGCTTTGATAAGCCCCTCTCTATCCCCGCTCCCGTCGTAAAGGACACGAATGACGGCGACAAGATAGACAATTACCTCTCGGTTAAGATCAGCGATAGCGACCTTTGCTTCCGCTATGCCGCAAAGGTGGTTAAAAACGTAAAGATCGCCCCCTCTCCGCTTTGGCTTAGAATGAGACTCCGCGCGGCAGGTGTGCGCCCGATAAACAATATCGTAGATATCACAAACTACGTAATGCTTGAATACGGTCAGCCCATGCACGCGTTTGACTACGCAATGCTTGACGGCTCGGCTATCAACGTCCGTCGCGCAAACGACGGCGAGCTCTTCAAGTCGCTTGACGACAAGGACCATACTCTTGATTCCTCTATGCTCGTTATCGCTGACGAAAAGAAGGCATGCGCGCTTGCAGGCGTTATGGGCGGCGCAAACAGTGAGATCAAGGATACGACCGCAACAGTCGTATTTGAGTCTGCTTGCTTTGACGGCCCCTCGGTACGCGTTACCGCCAAGAAGAACGGCATGAGAACAGAGTCCTCCGCGCGCTTTGAGAAGGGTCTTGACCCCGAGAACTGCATAGGCGGACTTCTCCGCGCATGCGAGCTCGTGCAGATGCTCGGCGCAGGAGACGTAGTTGACGGACTTATCGACGTTTACCCCACAAAGCCCGAAGCAGTGGTTCTTCCTCTCGAGGTCGAGAAGATAAATAAGTTCCTTGGTGTTGACCTTTCCCGTGAATATATGGTGAGCGTTCTTGAACGCCTTGAGTGCAAGATCGAGGGCGACAATATCATCGTTCCCTCCTTCAGGCACGACTTGACCTGCATGCAGGACGTCGCAGAGGAGATCATCCGTATCTACGGCTATAACAATATCAAATCCACCTGTATCTACGCAGAAACGACACAGGGCGGCAGGACACCTAAGCAGCAGTACGAGGTTGACTGTGAGCATATGCTCTACGGCATGGGCTTTGACCAGATCCAGACCTTCTCATTCATCAGCCCCAAGTACTACGACAAGGCAAGAATGGATGCAAATTCCCCTCTACGCCGCTCGGTAGTAATCAGCAATCCTCTCGGCGAGGATACAAGCGTAATGAGAACCGTTGCACTTCCCTCCATGCTTGAGGTGGTTGCAAGAAACATCAACTTCTCAAACGAGGACGTTCGCCTCTTTGAGATGGCGGCAACGTATATTCCCTCCGAGAACACAGAGGAGCTTCCGACAGAAAACAAGGTGCTCACTCTTGCCGCTTACGGTAAGGGCGAGGATTTCTACACGCTCAAGGGCGTAGTTGAGAATATCCTTGAGTCCGCAGGAATCAAGGGCGCAAAGTTCGTGTCCTACTCCGATGACGCGGCATTCCATCCCGGCAGATGCGCTAAGGTCGTCACAGCTGACGGTGCAGAGCTTGGCGTGTTCGGTCAGATCCACCCCCTCACTGCAAAGTACTACGGCGTTGACACCGTAATCTATGCCGCCGAGCTTTCCTTCGATGCAATATTTGATAACTCCGATATGACCATCGACTACAAGCCCCTTCCCAAGTTCCCCGCAGTTTCCCGCGACTTCTCATTCATTTGCGACGAATCGCTCGAGGTCGGCGCGATCGAAGAAATCATGGCAAAGGCGGCAGGCAAGCTTTGTGAGGGTGTTAAGCTCTTTGACGTATTCCGCGGCGAGAAGATCGGCGAGGGCAAGAAGAGTGTTGCGTTCCGCGTAATTCTCCGCGCTCCCGACCGTACGCTTACCGTCGAGGAAGCCGATAAGGTTTCAAATAAGATCATCAAGGATCTTGCATTCAAGCTTGGTCTTAATATCAGAGGTTGATAATATGGAGGAGATCGTAAGCGAAAGAACGAAAAAGCTCAACGAGTACGCACGCAGGATCAAGGCGGGAGAAACGCTGAGCCCGGAGGAGCTTGCAGACCGCGACAAACTCAGAGCCGAGTATATCGCAGAGTTCCGCAAAAATTTCCGCGCACAGCTTGATAATACCGTCATACAGTATCCCGACGGAACAAAAAAGAGCCTCAAAAAAGACTGAATTCAAAAGGGGAAAGCCGCGGCTTTCCCCTTTTTATGTACTATAAATACATCTTGACTTTTAAATAAAAAAAGTATATAATTATAATGTATTGATTTGTGCTTGCGGAGGAATATCATGGAAAGCAAAAGATTTTCTAAAAATGATAATGGCTTTATCTGCGCCCATTGCGGCAAAGAGGTCAAGCCCCTCGGATATACCTCGCGCAACCATTGTCCATTCTGCCTCTGGTCGCTCCACCTTGATATAAATCCGGGTGACCGCGCCTGCGAGTGTAAAGCACCCATGGAGCCGGTAAAGGTAATAACCGATCCCAAAAAGGGCTATATAATCATTCACAGATGCACAGGCTGCGGCGAGATACACCGCAATAAGGCGGCTCACGAGGCCAAGGAGCAGCCCGATAGCCTGAAGCTGCTCATCAAGCTCACCTCGGCCGAATTCAAATTCTGATTTTGGAGAAATAAATGCAAAGAATAAAAGAAACACAGGGTAAGATACTCGGAGTTGACTTTGGAGATAAGCGCACAGGACTTGCCGTATCCGATAAAACAAGATTTCTTGCATCGGGTATTGGACAGATCAGCGTTGGCGGAATGCAAAAGACCGCAGAGAAAATATGCGAAATAATCAAATCCGAAAACGTCACGGGCGGCATAGTTGTGGGACTCCCCGTAAATATGAACGGCTCACACGGTCCTCGCGCCGAGCACGCCGAGAAATTCGCGTCAATACTCGGCACAAAAATGGCGGAATGCGGCCTTGATATGCCTATTGTTATGATGGACGAAAGAATGACAACAATGGCGGCTTCGCGCTACCTCAATGAAACCGACACCCGCGGTCAGAAAAGGAAAAACGTTATAGATACACTATCGGCGCAGATAATCCTTCAAAACGCGCTTGACAGACTTAAAAATATGAACTAAAGGAGAAAAGTATGGCCTACAAAAAATACAAATGGCGAATAGCGGGATTCATTTTCAAAGGAATCTGCCTTTTGCTTATTGCCGCCCTGCTTATACTTTTACTCTTCAGAATAATAGACAGCAAACACGACCCCCGAGAGATGAACACAGTCATTGCAAATGACCGTCTGGTTGCCGCGTATAACGAAAAAGGCGAAGAGCTTGATATGTTCTCGCAGGAGCATACAATATTTACACGCGGAGAAAACAACTACGGCTATTTTGCCGTCACTCAATCACTGATAATACGTGATATAGACCAGATACAGTTCGTGCTTCGATATAATAACAGCACACTTAAGTACACCAAAGAGGACTATGATCTCCCGGAGATTCCCTCTCGAGGTGATAACGTCTACGACGTTACACTGACGGTTATGTACGATCTCACCCCCGATAATACCGCGGATAACGACGGCAAGACCCCCGGGGCGGTGGCGTATGAAAGATTCTTTTCAAGCGATATGGTCTCCGCGCAAAAGACCCTTTACAATTACAGAAAATTCGTATTTGACGACATCAAGATAGACGATTCCGTAATAGCGGTCTACGCTGATTTCTACTACGTCGGGGATATCAATTACGACGCTACACCGTACGGAAGCCTCTTGATCTACCACAACGAGGAAGACGAGATCAAATACTCATTTTCAAAAAACGACATCAAGACCCTGAAGGCGTATACAACAGATTGAGGATAACACTATGAATTTTTTATCAGGATTTTTAATGCAGATAATATCAACCGCGGGAATAATATTCCTTTTCGGTTGGATAATCGCCCTTTTGCGCCACGGATTTTGCAGAGTGACAGGCAGAGGCGGACCTGTTATACTTCTTATAACAGGAATTATCGGCACTCCTATACATGAGCTTAGTCACGCTTTAATGTGTCTCATATTCGGCCACAAAATAACCGACATGAAGCTTTATGATCCGTCGGCGGAGGACGGGGCCCTCGGATACGTCAGCCACACGTACAGAAAAAGAAACGTATATCATCAGATAGGCAACTTCTTTATCGGCGTAGCGCCGGTGTTGCTCGGAGGACTGCTTATAATTCTGCTTCTTTCCCTGTTTTTGCCCGATGCATATGATACCATCGCATCGGAAATAGACACCTTGAGTACCGCAGATCCCGGCTCTTTCCCCATCGTTGAGTTCTTCTCATTTGTGGGGACATCAATATCGGTGATCTTTTCGGGCGATAGCCTGTCAAGCTGGCAGGGCTGGATATTTATAATCCTTGCGCTTACCATTTCCACACACATGGAAATGAGCGGAGCAGACATAAGGAGCGGACTTCGCGGCTTGGTGTTCCTGCTTGTCGTAATGCTTGTTACAAACGGACTGATATATCTCGTCTCACCCGATGCATTCTCGACTATTACCGCTTCTGTCGTATCATTCGGACTTGCAATTGCGGCAATATTGTCAATATCCGCACTGTTCTTGATATTACTTTTATTGATAGCATTAATAATACGCGGAATAGGCAAAATCTTCGCAAGATAATATTAAATAAAACAGCACCGACATCCGTCGGTGCTGTTTCATTTATTCTTCTTCAAAATTAAACTCTGTATAAAGCTTATCAAGCTTGTAGAACTCTCTCGCCTCGCGATCGAATACGTGAACGATAACACTCGCGTAGTCAAGCACTCTCCACGAACTGCCCGAGCCACCGTCACTTCTCAAGGCGTCGATTCCCGCCTCGGAAAGCTTGTACTCCACCTCGTCTGCAAGCGCGCGCACGTGAGTCGAGGAGGTACCGTTTGCAAGAACGAAATAGTCTGCAATAACAGTCTTGTCACCAACCTTGATTACCTTTACGTCTTTTCCCTTTTTATTGTCAAGTATCTCTGCGATAGCCTCTGCAATAGCCTCAGGCTCTGCACCTACAAGAGATCTTATTTCCTGCTTGTTCTCTTCCATTTCAGTTTCCTTATCTTAAGCGTTTATTTTTTTGTTGAGGCACTCCCATGCCTCTGCCGTCTCACGGCTGATCTGTCTGTTTCTTGCCTTGAGATCTGCGATCGTCATCTCAAAGGATCTGAGCATAACCCGATCAAGATGCGCAATCCGCTCATGCTCGTCCATGCTCTCAATATCTACTCCCCAAAACATTTCACGAAGCGCAACACAATCGGGATATGTGCGCGTGCTGTCAATATAGTCGGATAGATATATTATTTTCTCTGATAAGCTCATATCAGCTCTTCCCGTTGTGTGGTATCTCACCGCGCCTATGATCTCATCACTTGCCAGATGCGGATAAAGCTGCGGGATAATAAGCGATGCCGTATAAGAATGCTGCGTAGAGGGGGCATTTTCCATATCCTCGGTCAATCCTTCGCCATAACGCAGAGCTATCGCTCTTTGCTCCTCAATGGATAGCTCCTTGGTAATGTCATGCAAAAGAGCCGCCGCCCTCAGAACATTCTTCTTTTGGGGGCAGTATATCTCCGCTATTTTAGCGGCCATATCCTCAACGCCCAGGGTGTGCCTAAGCCTTTTCTCCGACATCCTTGACGATATGCTTTCTCTTAACGATAAAAGCATCTCCTCGCTTATTTCCCTTATGCTCATTTGTAAAGTCCTCTCTCCTCTATGTATTTCAAGACTTCACTGTCAATATACCTTGAAACGTCCTCTCCGTTTTTGATCATCGCCCGCAGCTCGGTTGATGAAATATCAATAACGGGGGAATCCAGCTTGATTACATATTTACCGTATTTTTCAAAATACTCGGTATTTTTCTCAATGATCTTCGAATCAAGCGCGCTATCCTCTTCTCTGCGGATATAAACGGGATAAGAGAGCTTGAATATCTCGTCCGCATCATCCCAGTCTCCGAGAGTAAGCATCATATCGGTACCGCAAAGCATAAACAGCCTGCGGTCATCTCCCGACATCTCGCGCAAGGTATCGATAGAATAGCTCTTGCCGCCTCTTCTTATCTCCATGTCGCTGACTATAATGCCCTCAACGTCGCGAAACGCGCGCCTGCACATCTCTATGCGGTCATTTGCGCTTGCCGAATGATCCATTTCCTTGTGCGGACTCATACCCGTAGGTATAACGAACAGCACGTCAAGCCACATCTGATCTATAAAGGCCTTTGCGGCCTCTACGTGTCCCTTGTGTATCGGAGAAAAAGCTCCTCCGTATATTCCTACTCTAAGCATATTACCTCGGTAGTATTATAGATTTTTTCTCTGTTGATTCGCGATACAGAACTATCTTTTTGCCAACGCATGCAACGCCCTCAGCGCCAAGCGCCTCGCAAAGCTTTTCAAGCACCTCGCGGGGACTCTCGCCACAGTTTTCAAGCACCGTAAGCTTAACAAGCTCGCGCGCCTCAAGCGCGTCCGAGACCGTCTTTATAAGGTTTTCGGAAATTCCGCCCTTACCTACCTGCATTATTGCGGGACACGAAGCTCCAAGTCCGCGCAGATATGCTCTCTGTTTTGATGTTATCATTTTTCATTCCTCTATATTAAGTGTCTTAAGCTTTTGTGCAAAAAGCTTTATCGCGTTTGCCCTGTGGCTTACGCTATTTTTTTCCTCCTGTGTGACCTCTGCCAAGGTCTTACCAAAGGGCGCGTAATAGAATAACGGATCGTAGCCAAAGCCACCGTTTCCGTGTCTTTCTTTTAGGATCTCACCCTCAACCTTGCCCCTTACTGTGAAGGGCTCAAGATTGTATTTTTGGGGGAAAACACAGGCAATGCAAGACACAAACCTCGCGTGTCTGTCATCCTTGCCCTCAAGGTTTTGTAGCAGATACGCATTGTTTGCCTCGTCGTCACCGTGACCACCCGCATATCTTGCGGAATAAACACCGGGCGCACCGCCAAGTGAGTCAACCTCAAGGCCCGAGTCATCACCGACTCCGATATAGCCCGACTCTGCCGCCACGCGCGCCTTGATCAGCGCATTTTCCTCAAAGGTAACACCGTCCTCCTCTATCTCGCCGTATATTCCGACATCGTCAAGAGAGAGGATCTCAATACCCTCAATGTACTGCGAAAGCAGAGCCTGAAGCTCTATCTTTTTCTTTTTATTTCTCGATGCTAATACTATCTTCATTTTCATCTTCCGCTGATTCCTTATTTGTACCCACCCCGTATCGAGAAAGGTCAATAAGACTTACAGCTACATTGTGGTGTGTGCTGCCGTCTTTATTAACGCTTTTCTTGTAGCTTACGCGACTAAGAAGACCATATCCATCAAAGCCCTCTCCCTTATGGATTCTAAAAACGGTAGGGACAAACGCCAATATAGCAGTAGTTATAGCCACCGTCTTAAATACGATCTTACCAACGTTTACTTCCTTTTGAGGCTCGCATTTGCATCCAAAAGAAGTGATATCTGAAAACTTCATATTATTTTCTCCTAGTGTTTATTCAAAAAGCGCGTCGATGAACTGCTTCGCGTCAAATTCCTGCATGTCGTCGATCCTCTCGCCGACACCGATAAACTTAACCGGGATTCCAAGCTCCTGCTTAATGGAAATTACGATACCGCCCTTTGCAGTTCCGTCAAGCTTGTTAAGCGTAATTCCGGTAATGCTTGCCGCCTTACTGAATTCCTTTGCCTGAATAACAGCGTTCTGTCCCGTGGTCGCGTCGAGAACCAAAAGATTCTCTCTTGATACACCGGGCAGCTCGCGGTCAATAACTCTGTTTATCTTAGCAAGCTCGTTCATAAGATTCTGCTTGTTGTGAAGTCTGCCCGCCGTGTCAACGATAAGCACGTCGGCATTCTTTCTCTTTGCGTAGCTTATCGCGTCAAATACGACAGCCGCAGGATCACTTCCCTCATTCTGCTTTACAATATCGACCTTTGCTCTCTGGCACCATACCTCAAGCTGATCTATCGCCGCCGCGCGGAAGGTATCCGCCGCCGCAACTACTACCTTTTTGCCTGCAAGACGGAGTCGCTTCGACATCTTACCGATAGAGGTCGTCTTGCCCGCCCCGTTAACACCTATAACAAGTATGACGGAAGGAGTCGTTTCAAGCACCAAGGGCTGATGCTCACCGATCATCTCGCCTATGATCTCCTTGAGCGTGTCTACCACCTGATCCTTTTCCTTGAGTCTGCCGTCCTTAATGCGCTCGCGAAGCTCGTCTATGATCTGCTCGGTAGCATTCACACCGATATCAGACATGATAAGCAGCTCCTCAAGCTCATCAAGCATATCCTCATCAACTCGCACAAAGTTGGAAAGAAGATCATGAACAGAGCCGAAAAGCGCGTTCTTTGTCTTTGCAAGTCCCGCCTTTAACCTTTCCCAGAAAGAAACAGTTTCTTCTTCCTCTTCTTCCTCTTCAGCTTTCTCTTCTTCCTCTACATCATTGACCGCCTCTGCGTCGGCAAGAAAGGAATCTTCATCTTCCTCCGTCTCGCCAAGCTCCTCGTTGTCATCATCGGCAAGAAGTCTCTCATAATCAATGAAATCGCCGTCGTAATCAAGCGGAACTGTAGAGATATAATCATCTCTATGCTCAACCTCATATTGCTCGGCAGCTAAAAGCTCCTCTTCGGTCAAGTCCTCCTCACTGCCAAGCTCCTCGTCAAGATCAATCTCCTCAATCTCGTTTTCCTTATCCTTATCGCTTTTTCCGAAAAGCTTACTCAAAAATGCCATTCCATTCACCATCTTTCTTCTTCTCAATGTCCTTGACATCAAGAGTGAGTATCTTTGAAATTCCATGCTCGGGCATAGTTACACCGTAGAGCCTTGTTGCCGCCGCCATTGTTCCGCGACGGTGTGTGATCATAATAAACTGAGTTCCGTCGGTATACCTCTTTATGTACTGCGCAAGTCGCTCAACGTTGACCTCGTCAAGCGCGGCCTCTATCTCGTCAAGGATACAGAAGGGGGTGGGATTGACCTTAAGCGTCGCAAAGAATAGCGCAACACCTATAAACGCCTGCTCTCCACCGGACAGCTGCATCAGATTCTTGATGATCTTTCCGGGAGGTGCCGCCTTGATCTCAATTCCGCTCTCAAGCACGTTTTCGGGGTCAGTGAGGTATATTTCCGCACTTCCTCCGCCGAAAAGCTCGGAGAAGGTCTTGCCAAAGTTCTCGTTTATCTTGTCAAACGCTTCAATAAACGCAGTCTTCATTTCCTTTTCAAGCTTGGAGATAATACCTTCAAGCTCGGCCTTGGACTTTTCAAGATCGCCGATCTGCTCGGACATATAATCATATCTCGCCTTGACCTCGTTGTACTTATTGACAGCGTCAAGGTCAACGTGACCGATATGACGGAGCTTGTTCTGACACTCGGTCTGCTCGCGTGCAACCTCGGCTCTCGTTTCCGCAGTTACCGCGGGATAACCGAGGGCTACCGCATCGGCGCGTGTAAGCTCGTAGTCGTCCCAAAGCCTGCTTGCCAGCTTGTCGTATTTCTCACGGAGATTTTCAAGCTTTGATTCGTTGGTGGTATGGACCTTGAATATAAGCTCCTTCTCCGCCATCTTATCACGAATCATCGCGTTGATCTCGGCAAGCTTCTTGTCAAATTCAAGATTGCCCTCCTCGACCTCGGCGCGCTTTGCGTTAAGCTTGTTAAGCTCTGCTTCAACCT
Organism: Eubacteriales bacterium; assembly: GCA_045602385.1. Lineage (GTDB taxonomy): Bacteria > Bacillota > Clostridia > Oscillospirales > CAG-272 > SVTX01. Next base: position 25,395 of record JAZSBL010000020.1, read on the forward strand.
CAACGTATCTCTTTCGGTTCTCGGTCTGCGCCACAGTGATGCTCTCTATCTGCGCCTTATAGGATGCAATGCGATTTTCTGCCGCCTTGATATCCTCCAGGCAAACTCTCATTCTCTCCTCGGAGACCTCAAGGAGCGCGCGCGCGGTTTCAATATCCTTCTGGATCTCGCTCGCCTTTATGATATTAGCCGTCTTTTCGTCCTCAAAAGCCTTGAGCTTATCCTCACAGTCAACGCGTGCGGCGTGTCTGGCCTCGCGAGCCGCGGTGAACTCCTCAATTTTCCTGTTCTGCGCCTCTTCCTCTTTCCTGAGCGCTGCAATATCCTCTTCGTATCTGTCTGCAGCCTCAAGCATCTGAGTGTAGTCTGCCTTCAGCTTTTCAAGAAGAGACTTATTCGACTCATACTGACCGACTATCTTCTCAAGAGCCTGCATCTCGGTGTTCTTAAGAACGTTTATAAGATCGCGGCGATCGGAAAGATCTGTGCGGTCGTCTGTCTTGTCGGTGATCTTCGCCTTTATCTTGGATGCCTCGCCCGAAAGCTTATCTACCTTTGCGCGAAGCTCCTCTGCCTCAACGGTAAGCCTGTTTATCTCGTCCGCACGGGAGAGCATGCCTCCGCCCTGCTTCACAGAACCGCCCGTAAAGGAGCCGCCCGCATTGATTATCTGTCCGTCAAGCGTTACTACCTTAACACGGCGCTGGAGCTTTCTGGACATAATGTTTGCATTGTCAAGCGTGTCAAAGACAAGAGTTCTTCCAAGCAGCGAGCCGATAATGCCGTCGAACTTCTGCTCGCACTTACACAGCTCGCTTGCAATAGCAATATATCCCGCAAATCCGCGCGCCTCGATCATCTCGTGAGTTTCTGTCTGCGCCTTCATCTCAAGGGGTAAGAAGGTAGCTCGACCTGCCTCGGCCTTTTTCAGCGCAAAGAGCGCGTTTTTAGCCGTCTCGTCGTCCTCAACAACAATGTGCTGAAGGTTCTGCGCCAGCGCGGTTTCAATAGCGGTAACAAACTTTGTTTCAACCGAAATAACCTTTGATAAAGGTCCGTATATCTTACCGCAGGGCGCGCCGTGACGGTCGGTTATTTTGCCGTCAGCATACGCCTTCATAACGAAGCGCACACTGTTATTATAGCCCTCGAACTGCTCCTCCATCGCCTTGATGGTATTAATTCTCTGCTCACAGGATTCAAGACGGAGCTTCTTTGCGTTAAGCTCGTCGTATTTCTCGCCTATCTCGGTATTGAGTGCCGTAAGCTGCTTGTCACATTCCTCAAGGCTCTTATCGATCTCGGAGACCGACTCCTCGTACTCTGCGACCGTCTTCTGCTTGAGCGCCATTGATTTCTCAAGCCTTGCTGCCTCGGACTCATAGCTCTCAATATCCGAGAGAACGTCAGCGTTTCTGTCAGTTCCGCTCTCTCGTGCGCTTTCAAGAACGTTTATGCGCACCTTGATATCAACGGCCTCCTCCTCTGCCGCCTTTATGTCGGCAAAGATGGTGTCGATATCCTTGTTATATTTATCAATATTGCACTTTTCGTCAAATATAGCATCCTCAAGGTCCTCCTGCTTCTGCCTGTTGGCCTCAGCGGAAGTCTCAAGCTCGCCGATCCTTGCGCGCTGAGCCTCACCCTTGATCTTCTCCTCAGAAAGAGCCTTCTCACTTGAAGACATAGCACCCTTTGCGGTCTCGATAAGCTCGTCGGTGTGACGGATTGTCGTATCGTTGACTCTGAACTCACTGTCAAGCTTAAATATCTCGCTTGTGCTCTCCTTGATCATGTTAAGGAGCTGAGAGTGTGCTAGCTTTCCGCTTTGAGCCGCCTCGTAGAGCTTGGCGTTTCTGGCATCAAGCGACTGCATGGAGTCCTCCGCATTACGCAGATCAAACTCGGAATGGCGCAAAGCATCCTCCGCGGCAGAAATATCCGCGCGGTATTTCTCGGTATCAAAGAGCCACAGGCTTACGTCTGCTCTCTTCTTTATCTCCATAAGCTCGATTGCCTTCTTGGCCTTCTGAGATTCCTTTTCAAGCGGGCCTACCTGGCTTGCCACCTCGGTAAATACGTCATTGATTCTGACCATATTCTCCTCGGTCGCCTTAAGCTTTCTCTCGGCATCGCTCTTCTTGTGCCTGAACTTTGCAATTCCCGACGCATCCTCGAAAATATCGCGTCTGTCCTCGCTCTTTCGGGACACCATATCGGCAATACGGCCCTGACCGATTATAGAATAACCGTCACGTCCGATACCTGTGTTCAGGAAAAGCTCATAGATATCCTTAAGACGCACAGGACGACGATTTATGTAGTATTCACTTTCGCCCGCACGGAAATAACGTCTTGTGACAGTTACCTCGTCATAAGGACATTCAAGATGTGAGGGACCCCTGGTATTGTCAAAGGTTACCGAGACCTCCGCAAATCCCATGGGCTTGCGGCTGTCCGCCCCTCCGAATATGACGTCCTCCATCTTGGTAGAGCGGAGCGTCTTTGAGGATATCTCACCCAAAACCCAACGCATCGCATCGGCAATATTCGATTTTCCGCTTCCGTTAGGGCCTACGATAACGGTCACACCCGTCTCGGAGCTTTCCGCGTCGCTTGCGTCGAACACAAGCTTCGTTTTGTCGGGGAAAGACTTAAAGCCCTGCATTTCTATTGATTTAAGATACAATTTATACCTCCGTGTTAACGTTCCTCAAATGATGAAACTAAATTAGGTACATTCGCTTCTTTGATTACTATTTTATAATTTTTATATTTTTCCTCAAGCCTTGAGCGGTTTTTACCCCTCTGCCCTACCGCGCGGGACATATCTCCCCTCGGCACGGTAAAGGTAATTTCCCCTCCGTTATTGCCTTGTGCCACGATGCGCTCCGCCTCGGCGCACATTCGGTCAAAATATTCCTCGCCCAAGACAAGCTCACCGAGCGACGGGTGATTTGCACCGCCCATGACCTTCTCTCCGTCAAGCAGATTGTCGGATGCGCAAAGACCTATGCGAATACACTCAACGCTGTTATCGTTGAACACCTTAAGTACTTCCTTGCTTCTTATCACTGCATCGTCAACAGAAAGCATATCATACTCCCCGCGCGCTGCCATGTCGGCAAGCTCGGTATCGTAGAATACCACCGTGGGGTATATTCTCGCGCCGTCCGCTCCCATTTCGCAAATTTTCTTCGCCGTATAAAGCTCGTCCTCAAGCGTTGAGCCGGGGAGTCCTATCATCATCTGCCCGATGAGTGAATAGCCCGCGTCCTTTATAAGTTTGCACGCCATCTCGGCATCCGCCGCACTGTGTCCCCTCTTCGAGGCAGATAGCACGTCGTCGCGCATGCTCTGCAATCCAAGCTCAACGGTTTTCACGTGATATCGCGATAATATCTCCATTATTTCGCCGTCTATGTAGTCAGGTCGCGTGGACATTCGGATCCCTGTGACCCTCGCCCTGTCCTCTCGCGGATTTTTTATGTATTCCTCCGCCACGTCAAGAAGATATACCATCAGCTCTCGGTCAATTCCGGTAAACGATCCGCCGAAATATGCTATCTCGACCTCTGCGTCAAGCTCTATCGTCGAGAGCGCCTCGTCTATCTCGCGCCTTACGCTATCTCTGCAAAAGCTCTGCTTTCCCGATATCGATCTTTGGTTACAAAACACACACATGTTAGGGCAACCGAGATGTGGAATAAAGATGGGAATATTTCTGTGATTTTTCTTTTTCATATCACGTCAACCGAGAAAAGCTTGAGCGCCTCTCTCGCGGCATTCTGCTCCGCCTCACGCTTGCTTCTTCCCTCGCCTCTACCGATGACGTTTGAGTTAAGCCTTGCCTCAACGCTGAACGACTTCATATGATCGGGTCCGCTCTCGCCGACTACCGCATATTCAAGGAAATCTCCCTCTGCCTGCTGAACGAACTGCTGCAGCAGAGTCTTGGGATCACCGTTAAAGCTGCCCTTCTGCCTTACCTTCTCGATCTCGGTCTTGATAAATGGCATCAGAAATCCTTCAACGACCTCAAGGCCGCGCTCGCCCGCGTCAAGATATATCGCCGCCAAAAGCGCCTCAAATGCATCTGCCAGAATAGACTTGCGCTTACGTCCGTTATTCTTCTCCTCACCAATACCCAAAAGAAGATATTCTCCAAGTCCTATCGACTCCGAGTAGCCCGAAAGAGCCTTCTCGCAAACGACCTCAGCTCTCATTCTCGTAAGCTCGCCCTCAGGGCAGTCCGAAAACGTCCTGTAAAGGTAATTGCTCGTAATTATCGAAAGTACGCTGTCGCCGAGGAATTCAAGTCTCTCGTTGCAAAGCATGTGATGATTTTTAAGTCCCGATTCATTTGAATAGGACGAGTGTGTAAGCGCGCGCTCTAACAGTCCGCGCTCCTTGAATCTATATCCGATCCTATCTTCAAGCAGCGTAGTATCAATTCTGCTTTTTGCCATACGGATAAGTTCCTCCTAAGATTATTATTCTGCGCACGTCTCCTGCGCATCTGCCGCCGCTTTCTTCTTCTCCTCAGAGTATGCCGCGGCCTCCCTTGCTATAATTTCAACCACTCCGGCTCTCTCGCACTGTATCGCTTGACGTATAGCGTTCTTGAACGCATTTGCGTTAGACGAGCCGTGCGCCTTAATAACGGTCCTGGTAATTCCAAGTATCGGCGCTCCGCCGTGCTCGGTGGAGTCAAATTTCTTTTTAAAGCTCTTAAGCTTGCCTTGAAGCAAGAGATATGCGATCATACCGCCAAGTCCGCTCTTGAATAAGCCCTTAAGCTCTGCGGACATAAGCTTGCCCATGCCCTCGGTGGTCTTAAGCACTATGTTGCCGACAAATCCGTCGCAGAGTGCCACGTCACAGTAGCCAAATGGAAGCTGATTACCCTCAACGTTTCCGATAAAGTTTATAAATCTGCTCTCCATCAGCTTAGGATAAGCCGCAAGCTGAAGCTCACCGCCCTTTGATTCCTCCGCGCCGTTATTTACCATGGCCACCTTAGGATTTTCAATACCGTATATGGCCTTCATATACGCGCTTCCCATAACGCCGAACATATGCAAATAATCCTCGTTGACCTTAACGCTTGCTCCCGAATCCATAAGCATAAGTGGCTTTGTAAGTGGAAGTATCGCGCCTATCGCCGCCCTGTGTATTCCCTTTACTCTCTTAAGTATCAGAGTCGAGCCACAGAAAAGCGCTCCGGTATTACCGCAGCTGACAAAGGCGTCACCCTCGCCGCCTGCAAGCATGCGAAGACCCGTAGCAAGAGAGGATTCCTTCTTCTCTTTCATTACCGCCATGGGATCGTCGTGCATGTCAAGCACCACATCGGTATGTCTTATCTCAAAGCCCGAGATGTCGAGTGAATTCTCCGCGGCAAGTTTTTTTATCACACTTTCGTCTCCGACCAGTGTAAAATCAACTCCCTGTGAATATTTCTCTCTTCCGGCCTCGACCGCTCCCCTGATCATTTCAAGGGGTGCGCGATCTCCGCTCATAACGTCAAGTATTATCCTCATTGGGATTAACCTCTTTTTTTCTTTTTTCGTTGTTTTTTGCGCCAAGTTTTTCCGCATACTCATCAAGAGCTTCAAGCGCGCGTGCAGCTATAACCTCATATTTGGCTACCTTGCCGCCCTTGACTCTGTATCCAAGCGGCTCCACTATGCCGAAGTTGGCATTCATGGGAACAAAATTTCCGCTCATATTGCCCTGACTGATATATTCAGCCATAGCGCCAAGCATTGTTGTCTTGGGAAAGATAACCCCGCCCTCGCCCAAGGCTCTCGCCGCCGCGTTTATTCCCGCGATAAAGCCCGAGCCTGTCGATTCAATATATCCCTCAACACCCGTCATCTGACCCGCGAAGAAAATGTTTTTGTTGCTTCTCATCGAATAGTCCGCATCAAGATATTTTGGCGAATCAAGGTATGTGTTTCGGTGCATTATGCCGTAGCGCAAAAACTCGGCATTTTCAAGTCCGGGGATCATAGAAAACACTCTTTTCTGCTCGGGGAACGCAAGATGAGTCTGAAAGCCCACGAGGTTATACATCGTGCCCTCTTTGTTTTCCTTTCGCAGCTGTACCACTGCATAGGCCTCCCGGCCGGTGCGCTTGTCCACAAGTCCAACCGGCTTTAACGGTCCGTAGCAGAGCGTTTCATATCCGCGCTTCGCCATAACCTCAACGGGCATGCAGCCCTCGAACACCTTAAGCTCCTGACGGTCAAAATCGTGAAGCTCCGCCTCACGGGCAGTGATAAGCTCGGTGTAGAATGCGTCGTACTGCTCGCGCGTCATCGGACAGTTGAGATAATCGGGATCTCCCTTGTCGTATCTCGACGCCGCGTAAGCAATATCCATATTTATGCTTGCCGCGTCAACGATGGGAGCTGCGGCATCGAAGAAATGAAGTCCCTCACAGCCAAGAGTCTTTTCTATGTACTCCGCCATAGGCTGACTTGTAAGAGGACCTGTCGCGATAACGGTTATAACTCCGTCCTCGACCGATGATACCTCCTCCTCGATGACCTCAATATTTTTATGATTTCTGATTTTTTCGGTTATGTATGCCGAAAACTCATCGCGGTTGACGGCAAGCGCAGAGCCCGCGGGGACTCTGGTCGCGTATGCCGCCTCCATAATAAGCGAATCAAGCCTGTAAAGCTCTTCTTTAAGAAGTCCAACACCGTTTGTAAGTCTGTCAGAGCGCAAAGAGTTTGAGCAAACAAGCTCTGCAAAGCCCTCGGCATGATGCGCGGGAGTAAACTTTTTGGGCTTCATCTCATAAAGCCTTACCTTTATTCCCCGCTCGGCTATCTGCCACGCCGCCTCACAGCCCGCAAGCCCCGCGCCGTAAACGTTTATATATTCCTTGTTGAACATATTATTCCTCTGCATCCTTGGGTGCGGTGTACGCCTTTGTAAATCCGCAAGCCTCATCGTGGCAAACAAGCTGATTCTTACCCTTCTTGTGATAAAGGGGCTTGCCGCATTGGGGGCACTTCTCGTTTACAGGCATATCCCAGGATGAGAAATTACACTTGGGATAGTTTTCACAGCCGTAGAACGCGGTACGGCTCTTGGAATATCTTACAACGATCTTACCGCCACAATCGGGGCAAGGAACGTCAATATTCTTTGTCTTTTGCTTTGTGAATTTACACTTGGGATAGTTTGCGCAAGCATAGAAGCTGCCGAACTTGCCCGTGCGAAGCACCATGTCGCCGCCGCAGATCTCACACTTGAAGTCTGCGATCTTGGGCTGCTTCTTCTCTGCCTTTTCCTCAACCTCAACCGCCTGGGGCTTGTTTTCGGTAAGAGGCTTGGTATTTCTGCACTTGGGATAGTTGGGGCATGCGGCAAACTTACCAAAGCGACCGTTCTTAACGATCATTCTGCTTCCGCATCTGTCGCAAATAATATCTGTCTCCTCAACGGGGATCTCGATCTCAATATTACCAAGCTTCTCCTCCGCGACGCTGAGCTCCTTGGAGAAATCAGCCCAGAAATCACTAAGCACCGCATTAAGGCTCTTTTCACTCTTTTCGATAGAGTCAAGATCGTTTTCCATGTCTGCGGTAAACTTGTAGTCAACGACATCGGCGAAGTTTTCACACATAAGTTTGGTAGTAAGCTCACCAAGAGGCGTGGGCACAAGAGATTTGCCGTCGCGCTTTACGTAGTTTCTCTGAATGATAGTAGTCACTATCGTGGAGAAGGTGGAAGGACGGCCGATTCCCTTTTCTTCAAGGAACTTGACAAGCGAGCCCTCGTTATATCTCGGGGGAGGCTCAGTAAAGTGCTTGGTAGGATCAATGTGATCGCAGTCAAGCATCTCGCCTTCCTTAAGCTCGGGGATCTTCGCGTTCTTCTGCTCTGCGATATCGTCGCCGCTCTCCTCGATTCCGTCATCGTATACAGCCATGTAACCCTGGAATGTAACGGTGTATCCACCGGTGCGGAATATATAGCCTGCGCACTCTGTATCAACAGAAAGAGTTGCGAGAGTAGCGGATTCCATCTGGCTTGCTACGAATCTGTCCCAGATAAGCTTGTAGAGCTTATACTGATCATTTGAAAGGTATGCCTTTATCTTCTTGGGCTCAAGGTCTACACGAGAGGGACGGATCGCCTCGTGCGCATCCTGAATGCCTGATTTGGACTTATACTGTCTGGGCTCTGCGGTGTTGTACTTATCGCCATACTTTTCAGCGATATATGCTCTTGCCGCTGCCTGCGCCTCAACGGAAACGCGGAGAGAGTCGGTACGCATGTAGGTGATAAGACCCTGCACGCCGCCGTTCTCACTTCCCACGTTGATTCCCTCGTAAAGCTCCTGCGCAACTCTCATTACTCTCTGCGACTGGAAGCCAAGCTTTCTGTAACCGTCCTGCTGGAGAGTAGAGGTAGTGAAAGGAGGAGCGGGAAGCTTGTGTCTTGTGGATCTCTTGACAGACGCCACCTTAAACTGCTTACCCTCTATTGCACCAAGGATCTTATTAGCCTCAGCCTCGTTTGCTATCTCGATCTTGCCGTTCTTATCGCCGAAGAAGCGAACCGTGAAAAGCTTGCCCTCGTCGGAGAGAAGAATAGCGTCAATGTTCCAATACTCAACGGGAACAAAGTTTCTTATCTCCTCCTCGCGCTCGCAAACGATTCTCGCGGCGACAGACTGTGTTCTTCCCGCGCTGAGACCGTTCTTAACGTTCTTCCAAAGCAGAGGGGAGATCTTGTATCCAACTATTCTGTCAAGAATTCTTCTCGCCTGCTGAGCATCAACGAGATTCATATCAATATTGCGAGGATTCTTGATAGCCGCCTTGACTACGTTCTTTGTGACCTCGTTAAAGGTTACTCGCATAGTCTTCTCTACCGGGATACCGAGGATCTGGGCCAAGTGCCAAGAAATAGCCTCTCCCTCACGGTCGGGGTCGGTTGCGAGATAGATCTTGTTTGCGTTTTTCGCTTCCTTCTTGATCTCTTTGATAAGATCACCCTTGCCGCGAATATTGATGTAATGCGCCTCAAAGTCGTTGTCAATATCAACACCAAGCGTTGATTTGGGAAGGTCGCGCACGTGTCCTACGGATGCGATGACCTTGTAGTTGGAGCCAAGGTAGCCCTTGACCGTATTTGCCTTTGAAGGCGACTCCATGATTACTAAATTTGCCATTTAAAGTGTGTATATCCTTTCAGTTATTTACGTATATAAAGAGCGCCGGGGAGAGAGGAAATAAGTCCCTTTATCTCAAGCGTTGTAAGTGAAAACATAACGTTCGCAAGATTTTCCCCGTTTGCAGCGAAGTAGTCGGCAGACACCGCCCTGTCAAGCGGCATCTCATCGAATATCCGTCTTTCAAATTCATCAAGAGATTCAAGCAGCTCCCTTGATCTGTCGCCTCGCGCATCAGACTCCGGAGGAGTCTTCTGGAGAGTAACACTTTCCTTGCGCACAGGATGTGAAGATTTTGTTTGCTTTGCTGCGTTTGCCGCAGCATTTTTCTCCGCTCTTGCGGATGCGCCCTCAAAAGCGGGCGCGCGACCTCGTGCCCTGACTCCATAATATGCCAGCACGTCAAGATCAAGCTCAGATCTCTGCTCCGCGCCTCTCAGCTTCTGCACGTCGAGTGTGTCACGGAAAAGGTAAGCGTAATTCTTGATCACGTCATATCCGCAAAGCGCAGCCTGCGCGCCGTCGCGAATAAGAGTGTTTGTTCCGGAGGAATTCTCGGAATCTATGTTACTTGGAACGGCGTAAACGTCGCGTCCCTGAAGAATAGCAGTCTTTGACGTTATCAACGCGCCGCTCTTCTCAGCCGCATCTATTACCACCGTACCTTGAGAAAGTCCGCTTATAAGTCGGTTCCTCACAGGGAAATTAAATGAGCTCGGCTCGGTAGAGGGCGGATATTCCGTAATGACCGCTCCCGCCTCGGCAATCGCATGATAAAGTCTCTTATGCTCCTTGGGGTATATGACGTCAATTCCGCAGCCTAACACAGCAACGGTCCTTCCGCCGGCCTTCAGTGCCGCGCTTGCGGCTACCGAATCAATACCAAGAGCCATTCCGCTGACGATCACCGCGCCCGCAGATGCCATCTCGTAGGCTATTTTATACGCGGAGCGCATGCCGTATTCACTCATCTTGCGAGTGCCTACCGTAGCAATACAAAGATTATTGTTAAGATCGGGCAATCTTCCAAGATAGTACAGAACCGCAGGCGGATTCTTAATAGAGCGCAAGCTCTTGGGGTATTTGTCACAAGCATAGGTAAGTATCCCAACCCTGTTGTGCTCACAGTATTGTATAATTGAGTAAGCGCCGTCAAGTGACTTGTCGGAAAGCCTTTCTGCAAGCCTCTCGCTTACGTCGTTGTCAATGTAAGTGTCAAAATCAGCAAGATACAGAGAATTTATCGAGCCGAATCTCTCGTAGATCTTCACCATCTCCGAGCTTCCCGCTCCGCACTTCTCTGCAAACCATATCCATTTAGCCGTGTTCTTCATGCGTCAGCACCTCCGTCACAGTCGTTTTGACCCGAGCCGAAGAACTCCCACATAAGCACAGCCGCAGCGACCGCCGCGTTGAGCGACTCAACGCCGTCCGACATGGGAATATAAACGGAGGAATCACACGCGTTGATAGTTTCCTTCGAAAGTCCGTGCCCCTCGTTGCCTATGACAACACAATCTATCGGAGAGAATTTCGCATCTCCAAGCCTCCGGGCCCTGTCATCCAAAGCGGCAGCGTAAACATGTCTGTCAAGCGCGCGAAGTCTTGTAACCGCCTCACTGACAGAGTCAACCCTGTCAATATTGAGCGCGAACAGCGCACCCATCGACGCGCGAAGCGTCTTTGCGCTGTAAATATCGGCGCAATCCTTACCCATTATTACTCTGTCAACCGAGAAAGCTGCGGCGGTGCGCAATATCGCGCCAACGTTCTGGGGATCTCTCACAGATTCAAGCAAAAGTATCCGCTCACTCGGTTCAACCGCTATCTCAGATGAGGAAAGCTCCCGGTGTCGCGCGGTGTCGTATTTCGCAACCGCAATAACGCCCTCAGGCGCGTTTTCCTCGGAGATCTTCTCAAAAACCACGTCGGAAACCACGATCCTTCTGCAATCCAAGGACTCAATATCAAGCCCGTAAAGCTTTTCTGCCTTTTCGGCAACCGCACCGTATGCGCTCTCACATATAAGCAAGAAGTCGATCTCAACTCGCCTTTTTGCCGCTTCACAGAGCAATTTTACACCGTCAAAGCGGAAAAGAGAGCTTTTTTGTCTCTGCTTTCGCTCACCGAGCGCGCGCGCAAGCGCGACGTATTTATTCTGATTTGATACAATTACCTCGCCTGTATACGACATTTTGCCTCTCCCTTCTCCCATTTGAGGGTGATAATTTACACGTAAAAATTCACGGTTTTTACATTATTTGTTGATTTGAAGGTCAAAAAAATTTAATTTTCTGTTTTAATTATATGTCCTTGCTGATATATAATTAAATGTAATAAAATTACTTTTTTGTCAAAAATTGTGTGGAAAATATGTTGTTTTTGTAATAAAATCAGCCCAAAAAGCCGATTTCACAAAAAATAATAATACCCCTATGTATGACAAAAACCCGGTCTTTCACCGGGTTTTTATTTGTCAAAATCAGAGAGCTGCCTTTGCCTGCTCAACAAGTGCTGCGAATGCTGCCTTGTCGGAAACTGCAAGCTCTGCAAGCATCTTTCTGTTGAGTGTGATGCCAGCCTTCTTGAGACCGTTCATGAATGTGGAATAGTTCATTCCGCAAACCTTAGCCTGAGCAGAGATTCTGGTGATCCAGAGTCTTCTCATGTCTCTCTTCTTCATCTTGCGGCCTGCGAATGCATAGTTGCCGCTCTTCATTACCTGCTGCTTAGCCATCTTGAAGTGCTTAGACTTTGCACCCCAGTAGCCCTTTGCAGCCTTAAGAACCTTATTTCTTCTCTTGCGCGTCATCATAGCGCCCTTAACTCTTGCCATTTTTCAATATTCCTTTCTCGATTACGACTAAATTACTTCTGAATGAGTGTGCGAATGTTTGCTGCCATAGCTTCGCTCATGATTGCTCCTGTGCGGAGGTGTCTCTTTCTCTTCTGTGTCTTAAGGCCGAGGTTGTGGCGGTGGTGGCAGTGGTTCATCTTAACCTTTCCTGTGCCGGTAACCGAAAATCTCTTGGCAGAAGCCTTATGTGTCTTGACTTTTCCCATTTTTGTATACTCCTTAAAAATTAAAAATTTACAAATATTATTTTGTGTTCTTTTGCGATATAGGTGATATCACCATGCTCATGATACGTCCGTCGAGGGCGGGCTTTTTATCTACCGTACCAACCTCGCTGCAAAATTCTGCGAACTTGTCGATAACCTCACGGCCGATCGCCATATGGCTCATTTCTCTTCCTCTGAATCTCATAACAACTCTGACCTTATTTCCGGACTCAAGGAACTTCTTTGCGTGCTTTGCCTTGGTCTCAAAGTCGTGTGTGTCGATTCTGGGCGAGAGCTGAATTTCCTTAAGCTCTACGGTCTGCTGCTTCTTCTTGGCTTCCTTTTCGCGCTTTTCGCGGTCGAAACGGTACTTGCCGAAGTCCATGATTTTGCATACAGGCGGTGTAGCCTGTGCCGACATAAGACAGAGATCAAGACCCTTGTCGTATGCCATTTTGAGCGCCTTGTCCGAGCTCATGATTCCAAGCTGCTCTCCGTCAGCGCCGATAACTCTTACCTCAGGGAAATCGATTGCCTCGTTAACGAGAGTATCTTTTGTGTTGTTTGCTGCTATGGTTACACACCTCCGTTGAATAAAATATGTATGTTTTTTAATATTTGTCGATGTTACGGCGGCATCTTGCGGCCACCCGAACAAAAGAAAAACGCGGAAGACAAATTCCGCGCGCAATTCAAGCCTTTTGCTTATACAGTAAGGCTTTTGAATATTAACCAAGCGCGCTTTGCGGCAGGGTGGAAGCGGAACTTCTCTTTATTACGGCACATATTATACCATGCAAAAAGTGATTTGTCAATAGTTTTTGCGAAAAAAATTTATAAAAGTCGCCCTATGTGAGCCGCGCACTAAAATACCGCAAACAGTAGTCATGCTTTAGCCAATTTCCCCAAATGCCCTTTCCCAACAATACGTCGCGTCCTTCAAAATATACCTTGTTTCAGTCGGAAATTGTCGCCCTGTCACACTTCACACTACTTGCGACAGTACAACGACAATAAAACTTTGTCGAAAATTCACAAAAAGCACTACGACAAAATCCACAAAAATTTTACTTCTCTACTTTTCGCCGAAATTTTAATGGAAAAATCGTGCAATTTGGATATTTACAAATCCGCTTTGAGGGTGTATAATGAAAGTCCCGAATAAGGCATGAGGTCCGCGCCTCCGCTTTATTAATTCCTGCACAACTTGCTCTTTTTTCTGCGAAATATCAATCTAATGATATATGCACGCAAAGAAAAAACGCCGGTTGTGCTTTCTTTTTGCCTTTTTTACCCCACGTATATACTTTAAATGTAAAAAAACTTTTAAAAGTATAGAAAAACGCGCTAATATATGATATAATATAATGAATTATTATTACGCAAAATACCCATGGAGAAAAATAAGATATGTCAGAATATACAACAAGAGCAGAAAAGCTCTCTCTCCCGCTTATAGCGCTTGACGATAACGTCGCCTTTCCGGGCGAGATCGTCAATCTTGAAATAAAAGAAAGCCGTTTTTCCTCCTCGGAGGCCGCCAGAGAAGCGTTTGAAGGCTCAAAATACGCCATCGCGGTTCCGTATAAATACATAGACGAGGAAAACAGCGAGCTTTTTGAAATAGGAACGGTCATCAAGGTAAAACAGCTTATTAACTCCGGCGAGAACAGCGTTCGCTGCATTGCCGAGGGCGTCTCCCGCGCCACCGTTACAGATTACAGACGTACGGGCAGATACTTTACCGCCAACGTCATATGCAAAACCATCACGCTCCCCGACGGGCCGAGCGTTAAAAATCAGGCGTTTCTGCGCAGACTCAACGAGACCGCCGCGGCTATGGCAAAGCTGCTCCCTCCCCCCGCAGAGAGCATAATCCCCAATTTCAAGACAATCAAGAATCCCGCAATGCTCGCGGACATTATAGCATCGGGACTTTTCATCAAGCACGAGGACAAGCTTGAAATCCTCGCTATTTTCGAGCCGTATAAGAGAATAGAGACCACGCTTGAGATAGCAGAGGACGAGATGACAGTCCTCCGCCTTGAAAACGACATTCATAAAAAGACCCGCGAGAAGATAAACCGTTCACAGCGTGAATATTATCTTCGCGAGGAGATGCGCGCTATCCAGGACGAGCTTGGTGAGGGCGCAGTCTCCGAGATTGACGAATACAGACAAAAGATAGACTCTCTGCACCTTCCCGAGGAGGTACATAAAAAGCTTCATAAGGAAACGGACAGACTTGCAAAATCCCCCTTTGGCTCGGTTGAGGCAACGGTTATTGCAAACTATCTTGACGTCTGCCTTGATATTCCCTGGACCGAGACCACCAAGGACAGAGCGGATATTGCAGGAGCAAAAAAGACACTTGATAAGGACCACGAGGGACTTTACGACGTAAAGGACCGTCTGCTTGAATACCTTGCGGTAAAGAAGCTCAATCCTGAGCTTAAGGGACAGATAATCTGCCTTTACGGTCCTCCCGGTGTCGGAAAGACCTCTATCGCCGCATCGCTCGCTAAGGCAATGAACCGCAAATACGTGCGTGTTTCACTTGGCGGAGTACGTGACGAGGCAGACATCAGAGGACACAGAAAAACATACGTCGGCGCAATGCCGGGACGTATTATAAACGCAGTAACGCAGGCAAAGGTAAAGAATCCCCTTATCCTGCTTGACGAGATAGATAAGATGGCAAGCGACGGACGCGGAGACCCCGCATCAGCTATGCTTGAGGTCCTTGACCCCGAGCAGAACAAGTTCTTCCGCGACCATTTCGTAGAGCTTCCCTTCGACCTCTCGGACTGTATCTTCATAGCAACAGCGAACACGCTTGACCGCGTTCCCCGCCCCTTGCTGGACAGAATGGAGATAATTGAGCTTCAGACTTACACAAAGAGCGAGAAAATGGCTATCGCCAAGAATCACCTTGTGCCAAAGCAGCTCAAACGACACGGACTTAATAAGCGCACCCTGAAGCTTACCGATAACGCTATAAATGAGATCATCGACGGATACACCCGCGAATCGGGCGTACGAAATCTTGAACGTGAGATCGCCGCAGTATGCAGAAAGGCCGCAAAGAGGATCGTTGAGGGCGAGGTCACACGCCTCACCGTAAACGCAAAGGAGATAGAATCGCTCCTCGGCCCGCGCAAGATACTTCCGGAGCTTATTTCCGAATACGATGAGGTGGGTGTAGTAAACGGCATGGCGTATACCCAGTCGGGCGGAGATCTTTTGCGCGTTGAATGCGCGGTAATGGACGGAGAAGGCAAGCTTGAGCTGACCGGATCGCTTGGCGACGTAATGAAGGAGTCTGCTCGCGCAGCTATAAGCTATGTCAGACAAATAGCGGAAAAATACGGCATACCTGCCGATTTCTATAACAAAAAGGATATTCACATCCACTTCCCGGAGGGAGCCGTTCCCAAGGACGGACCCAGCGCGGGTGTTACTACCCTTACCGCTCTCGTCAGCGCTCTTACGGGTATTCCCGTCCGCCGCGATATTTCAATGACGGGCGAGATCACCATACGCGGAAACGTGCTTGCGATAGGCGGCCTTCGCGAAAAGACCATGGCGGCATACTCCGCGGGAGTAAGGACTATTATTATCCCCGCAGACAATCTTAAGGACCTTGATAAGATCGACCCCGTTGTCCGCGAGAACGTTACCTTTATTCCCTGCCGCAGAGGCACAGAGGTTCTTTCGCACGCGCTCGTGACCTTAAACCGGCAGGTGCGCGAGGAGAATAAAGACGAGGATTTAGCCCTTAGCCTTCCCCACACCGTCAGCGCAAGAGCACGCGCCGATGCGAAGGGCAAGAGCGGTAAATAAAACTTGACCTTTTAAAGATCTTGTTGTATAATTAAATGAAAGGCAGAGTGCTTGGCACATCCTTATATTATGGGACTTAATACACAAAACGTAAACCTAAAAATGACCGCGGGCTTTGCAAGCCAATTCCCGACAGATCCCATCGTACAGGTGGCGCTTTCGGGTCGCTCCAACGTGGGTAAAAGCTCGCTTATAAACACTCTGCTTGGCAGAAAGAGTCTTGCCCGTGTATCGGCTACACCCGGCAAGACCATAACCGTCAACTTCTACGAGGTAGATAAGAAGCTCTTTCTGGTCGACCTTCCGGGCTACGGCTTTGCGGCAAGAAGCAAGGACAGTCAGGGAGCGTGGCAGAGCCTTACCGACGGTTATTTTACAAAAAATAAAAACATTGACCTTGTGCGCGGAGTTGTTCAGCTTATCGACAGCCGCGCAGGCATAACGCGCGATGACGCCATGATGATAGACTGGATGAACAACGCGGAAATGCCGTATATAATAGTCATTACCAAGATCGATAAGCTTAATAAGACCAATCGCGCGGCGATCATTGAGAAGATCACGAGCGATCCTCTTATCAGAGAAGGCACTCAGATAATCCCCTTTTCCTCGCTTAAGGGCGAGGGTAAGCAGGAGCTTTGGCGCGCCATAGCGGATCTTGCCGAAATAACGCTTTAATTCGGAGATAAAAATGCTTTTTTCAATACTTGCGGGCGGTGATGTCCGCCAGATAGTTTTAAATCTTCTGCTTTTGATTCCCGTCATATTGCTCTCGCTCTCTATCCATGAGGCGGCGCACGGATATATCGCCTATAAATTGGGCGACCCGACAGCTTATAATCTTGGGCGTGTGACGATCAATCCCGCAAAGCACCTTGACCCCATGGGCTCACTGTTCATGCTGGTTTTCGGATACGGATGGGCAAAGCCCGTGCCGATCAACGCGAGATATTTCAAAAATCCAAAGCGTGGAATGGCGTTCACCGCTATCGCAGGACCTATATCAAATCTTCTGCTCGGCCTTGTAACAACCGTGCTTTGCGCATCATTGTACTTTACCGAGGTATACCTTTATTACACCGGTGTGCTGAGCAACGATTTTCTTATCAGAATACTCGATGTCCTCTGCCTTATGCTTTACCTCTTCGGGTACATGAACTTCCTTTTGGCGGTATTCAACCTGATACCGGTGCCGCCCTTTGACGGCTCAAGATTTCTCGCACTCTTTCTCCCGAACAAGACCTATTTTAAGCTGATGAGATACGAGAGATACATTATGATAGGACTTCTGGTAGCATTGATCGCGTGCTCAAGAATATTTAACTTCTCCCCCTTTGCATGGGTTGCGGAGAATCTCTTTAATTCAATACACAACCTGGTATTTAATCTGTTGTTATCAACAGTTTCTTAAACTTATGAAAGGAGGTCCGAATATGGACGCTATAAGCTATAGACTTGAAGCCTTTGAAGGACCTCTGGACCTTCTTCTGTCGCTGATCCACAAAAATAAGATGGCGATAGACGACATAAAAATAAATATTATCTGCGAGCAGTATATTGCTTATATTGAAGAGGCGCAGCGCCTTGATATGGACCTTGCCAGCGAGTTTATCGTCATGGCGAGCGAGCTTATGCTTATAAAGAGCAAGCTCCTTCTTCCCCGCGTGGAAGAAGAGGAGGAGGATCCCAGAGCAGCGCTGACCGATGCGCTTATCAAGTATCAGCAGGCTAAAGAGGGCGCCAAGAAGATGGCGCTTCTATATCAGAAATTCTCAGGCAGACTTGAAAAGGATACAGACGAGATAAGCATAGATAAGAGCTTCGTTCTTGACCACGAGATCGAAGTGCTCTGCCTCGCGGTCCGCAGAATAATAACCTATAACGAAAACAGGCCGAAGATCGAGCGTGAGGTGTTCACGCCAATGATAAGCTCTCCCATAGTGCCGGTTGAATTAAAGATCAGCGGCATTATCCGCAAAATGCAGAAAAAGAAGGTCACCACCCTGCGCGAGCTTTTAGAGGATTCGGTATCCCTGCCCGATATGATCGCGATATTCCTCGGCGTTCTCGAGCTTATCAAAATAAGAAAGATACTTATCCACGATTTTGAGGGAACGCTCCTTGATGACGGCGCGCAGTTCGTGATAAACGACAATCCCGACGACGTTATCAAGCAAAGTGAATCAGATAATACGGACGAACAAATTGACATTCAAGGAGAAATTGAGGCATGAGTCAGGAAGAAAAGCTTGAAATAAAGCTCGAGGCGGTGACAGCCGCTATCGAGGCAATACTTTTCGCGGCGGGACACCCCGTTGAATATGAAAAGCTATCCGAGGTGCTCGGCCTTTCTAAGCCCGACGTCAAAAGCATGGTAGAGGCCATGAGCGAGGAATACAACCGTGAAGGCTCGAAGCGCGGATTACTCCTTCTTATGTACCCCGACTCCTGCCAGCTCGCGACAAAAGAGGAGTTTCTCCCCTACATACGCGAGGCGCTTGGCATAAAGCGAGGAGGAAATCTCTCCGCGGCAACGCTGGAGGCTCTTGCAGTCGTAGCATATAATCAGCCCGTAACGCGCTCCTTCGTTGATGCGGTGCGCGGAGTTGACTCATCCTACGCAATGACATCACTTATAGATAAGGGACTTATCGAGTCGCTTTCAAGGCTCGATGCGCCCGGACGCCCAATGCTATATACCACGACCGAAAAATTCCTACGTGTATTCGGGCTCTCCTCTCTTGATGAGCTTCCCGAAACCGAGCTGACCCCTGCAAACGCGGAGGAGGCGCTTGCCATTGAGGAGGTAGGTTTCTCGTCTGCATTGGCGGCGGCAACCCAACTGACAATAAATGACGTAAAGCCCGACGAAAACGAGGGCTGACAGCAAATTTTCACAAAAACTTGAAAGGGGGTGTCCTCAATAGTTGCGCTTTATATCCTGATCGGTATAGTCGCGTTTTTCGCGCTGATATTTACCGTAAGAGTTCGCGTCACCATTGAAATGGCAGACGAGCTTAAGCTTGACGTGTCTGTCCTCGGAATACGTATAAGAATACTCCCTAAAAAAGAAAAAAAGTACAAGCTATCAAATTACACCCTCAAAAAGATAGCCAAACGTGACCGCAAGAAGGCAGAAAAGGAAGCCAAAAAGGCAGAGGCGGCAGCAATAAAAAAGAAAAAGAAGGCTGCAGAGAAAAAAGCGAAGCAAGAGGCCCAAAAGAAGCTTTCAAAGGAAGAAAAGAAAGCTATCAAGGCAAGGAAAAAAGCATCTCGCCCCCCTCTTCCGAAGCTCATAGTGCTACTTCGCGACACTCTCGGATTCTTCTTCCCCTCCCTGTTCGGAAAATTCCACTTCCACCTGGCAAGAATAAAATTAAAGATAGGCGGTAAGGATGCCGCGCAAACGGCACTCACCTATTATGCAGTAACAAATGCACTCGGCCCTATCCTCGGATTTATCGACAGACACTCAAACCTGCACGGAATGAAAAACGCCGAGATAGACATCTCCCCCGACTTTCTGTCCGAGGAGATAAAGGCAGACGTAAAGCTTGGCTTTTCGACCAGCCTTGGCGGAATCCTCGGCTCGGCATTAAAGACAGGATTTAAATTCATGTTTGGATTTATCAAAATAAAGCCGTCTGCCCCCTCAGGCACGGGCGCGGCGCAACCTACAGCTCAACCGAGCACACAACAAGAAAAAAATTAAATTAACAACATAAATGAAAGGATCAAAATTATGTCATCCGAAAACAAACTTCAAGGCGTAGTAGAAAAAACTCTTAAGGAGATCAAGAACATCATAGGCGCAGACACCGTTATCGGTCAGCCTATTGAGGCAAACGGCACAGCTATCATTCCGATATCAAAGGTAGCAGTAGGCTTTGCTACGGGCGGTCTTGATTTCAACGACAAGGGCGCACAGCCCGCGAAGGACCAGAACTTCGGTGCAGGCGGCGGCGCAGGCATCTCTGTTCAGCCTATCGGCCTCCTTTGCGTTTCTCAGGACGGCTCGGTTGAGCTTATCAACATCGGTGTCAAGAATCCCTCCGATCCTATGGAGCAGCTCTCCGATATCATCGACCGCGCTCCCGAGATCATCGCCAAGGTCAAGGCTCTTTTCGCAAAGGATAAGGGCGAGAAGACCGAGGACGAGGCAGCTGACGAGGAATAATTCCCACCCCACCGCCAAAGAGTAATAATATCCCTCCGGCACAAATATAATTCTATCAGAATTACTTGTCCCGGAGGGATACAATGAAAAAAACATCTTCTAAGAAAAACAAAAAAACGAAAGCCGTGGCCCTTGCCCTGGCGTTGTTGTTATGTCTTGGGGGATTTTTTGTCTTTTTTAGCTTGGAGGGTATTGGAGCGGAGGCCGCAGATTCAAACCTTCAGGAGGAGCGTAAGGTCTTTATTCCCGAAAAAGGAGTCCCCCTGCCCGCCCCGGCTGTCAGCTCGAAGAGCGCGGTGCTCGTAGAGGCCGAATCGGGCGAGATCATATTTGCTAAAAATCCGGACGAAAGATTACCCATGGCGTCAACGACAAAGATCATGACTGCGCTTGTCGCTATTGAGAATGCCGATATATCGAAAACCGTGTCGGTATCCCCGAAGGCGGTTGGAGTAGAAGGCTCATCTGTTTATCTTTATGCAGACGAGAAACTCACGCTGGAGGACCTTCTGTACGCCATGATGCTTGAATCGGCAAACGATGCCGCAACGGCTATCGCGATCGAGGTTGGAGGAGATATAGCGGGCTTTGCCGAAATGATGAACGACAAGGCGAAAAAGCTTGGTCTCAAGAACACGAGCTTTGAAAATCCGCACGGCCTTGACGGTGAGGATCATTATACCACCGCGTATGAGCTGGCGCTTATCACGCGTGCGGCAATGTCAAACGACAAATTCCGCGAGATATGCTCAACATATAAGAAAACCATACCGCTCAATGAAACAGAGGGAGTCAGACTGCTTATAAACCACAATAAGCTGCTCCGTTCTTATGACGGCGCCGTAGGTGTTAAGACGGGATTTACAAAAAAGAGCGGCAGATGTCTTGTAAGCGCGGCGGAGCGCGATGGACTTCAATTCATCGCGGTAACGCTCGGCGCGCCTGACGATTGGAAAGACCACGCGTCAATGCTCGATTACGGCTTTTCGCTCTATGAAGCCCGTACGCTTTGTGATATAGGCTCGTTTTCCTATGTAATGCCACTGTCGGGAAGCGACACAGATCACGTTATACTTGAAAACGCGCAAAAGATAACAGCAATATTGCCAAAGACCGCAAACGAAATAAAATGTGTAGTAGAGCTGCCAAGATTTTGCCTGGCACCGATACGCGAGGGCGAGGAGATAGGCAAGCTAGTCTACTATCTCGACGGCGAGAAAATAGCCGAGACAGCGATCATAGCCAAAACAGGCGCCGAATCTGTGAAAACCAAAGGATTTCTTTCACGGCTTTTCAATTAGATTCACGGACAACTACAATAAAGGAAGAAAAATGGAAAAGATAAGACTTTCAAAGTACTTCACCGACTGCGGAGTAATGTCACGCCGCGCGGCAGAGGAAGAAATCAAAATGGGAAGAGTAACCGTCAACGGTCACGTAGCCGAGCTTGGCGAGAAGATCGACCCGGAGTCAGATGAGGTCGCGTACAAGGGCAAGGTTATAAAAAACGAGACCGACTCCAAAATATGCATCATGCTCAATAAGCCGCGCGGTATCGTCTGCACGTCAAGCGACGAAAAGGGACGCGATAACGTCACCGACCTCTGCCGCGGAGTAAAGGATAAGAGCGGCAAGAGCCTGCGCCTCTACCCTGTCGGCAGACTCGATATGGACTCTGACGGACTGCTTCTTTTGACAAATGACGGCACCCTGGCAAATAAGCTCACGCACCCCCGCCACTCTATCCCGAAAATATACCACGTTACGCTCAAGGGCAAATTTTCAGTCGAGGACCTTGAAATTCTCGGCGAATCAATTGACATCGACGGTAAAATGACCGTACCTGTAAAGGTCACCAAGGTCGGTGAGACCGATAACGGCACGATCGCTCGTTTTGAGCTGTACGAGGGCAGAAACCGACAGATCCGCCGCATGTGCGAATGCCACAACGTCCGCATCTTGCAGCTGACAAGAGTTGCTATCGGTAAGATCAAGCTTGAAAAGCTTGAGGTCGGCAAATGGCGCTATCTTACCGACAAAGAGATACATTACCTAAAAACCTGCTAAAATAGAATAAAAGGAAGACGTCGCGTCTTCCTTTTTTGTTTCGACACGGCGCTTTTCTGTAATTCGACAAGACTTTATCATATTTTGATATTTACCCACAAATTTAACTGTAAATTTTTGGTAATTTCGCCAATTGGGAATTTTTGTAAAAAGTATTGCAAAATCTCCTAATTTATGGTAAAATATCAATGTAATAAATTTCCAAAAATTTACAGGAGGATACATAAAAATGGAATACAATACAAAAATTCTGATAGCGGACGAGAACGCCGCCGCGCGTGCAAGACTTAAGGAGTGCTTTACCGACGCGGGCTGCAGATATATCGAGGAAGCGATAAACGGCGAGGACGCGCTCTCCAAGATTGGCAGAATACACCCCGACGTTGTAATTATAGATATATGGATGTCGAAGCTTGACGGATTGAGCGTTGTCAGAAGTGCAAAGGCAATGACCTACGGCGAGGATAAGCCGCCCGTCATTATAATGACATCCCCTATCTCAAACCAAAACATCTTCGTGCAAGCACTTCAGGCAGGCGCGGAGCTCTGCCTTATCAAGCCCCTTAACCATTCTAACCTCATTGAGTACGTAGACAGTATGCTCAAAAACAGAAAAATGAAGATAGAGGTGTCGGCAGACGGCACAAAAGCGATGCAGGATAATACACCCGATATTGAGGCACAGGTCACGCGTATAATCCACCAGATCGGCGTGCCGGCGCATATCAAGGGCTACCAGTATCTCCGCACGGCAATCCTCCTGACCGTCAAGGATTCGGATATCATTAATTCGGTAACCAAGATCCTCTACCCCTCCGTTGCAAAAAAGTATTCCACCACAACAAGCCGCGTTGAGCGCGCTATCCGCCACGCAATCGAGGTCGCATGGGACAGAGGCGACGTGGATACCCTCAATTCCTATTTCGGATATACCATCCAAAACAACCGCGGAAAGCCCACTAACTCGGAATTCATCGCAATGATTGCAGATAATTTGAGACTGAAATATAAGTTGTATTAAATTATATTCGATTTTTGAATGCTCCATGGCTACAAATACTTTTGTTTTCCGTCGCTTTTTCAAAAAGCGACCGCCAATCCAACGCGCGGAGCGTTGGTCGCCCTCCGCAGAGGGCGAAACTCCTTTATCGTTAGAAAGCGCCACGGAAGGGAAATGACAATCCGTGAGG
>JAZSBL010000021.1:0-3130 GCA_045602385.1 Eubacteriales bacterium
GAACAAGAGCCTAAAGATAAAAAGCCTCTTACTAAGCCCGGAGATATCAAGGGTAAGATCGAGGTTCCCGACACTTGTGAACGCAGAGACGGTCCCGGAGGAAACTGAAGCGGATATAAATAAAAAATAACCTCGGCAAGAAAACTCCCTGCCGAGGCTTTCTACATTACGCTACATTAGCCGCGCCCGCTTTATTCTTTGCTTTCTCCTCCTTCTCTAATCGTTCCTTTTCCTCATATTCCTCACGCCACTTTTGAAACTTCGCCATTTCTTCCTCGTCATCAAAAAACTCAGTAATGATCGGCGCATACATACGCACGATCTTCAAGACCTCGTGTTCGGGGACTTGGGAGCGACAGCGGTAGCCGCCAACTTTATTATCAAGGGCAAAACGCGCCTTGCACAAAAACCATTTCCATCTGTTTATCTTTGTCAATAGATCACCCCCTTTCTGCATCGTCACGGCGGCGAGATAGCTCTCGTCTGCGTTCTTCAAGGATCCGCACAATTGCGTCTTCCATCTGTTTGGTGCTATAATTGGGTGGGAAGAAACGTGCGATTCTCTCGTAGCTGAATTTGACCGTCTCTCTCTGATTGGCTTTCGGCTTTGCCATAATATCCTCAATGGTATCCGCCGTCAGCTTGCCCTCGCTGTGAAGTCTTCTGAATCTCACCGTTTGCGCATAGGAAGGGGTGGCTTCGTCTCTCTCAAAGATCTCCACGACCTTGTCCTGCAATTCGTGCGGCAGATAGGAAAGCTCCACGGCGGGGGTGAATGCGATTCGACCGCTGTCCACAATATCCATCAGCGACTTGATAAGATTAGTCAAGCGGATATAACGGAATACTTGGTCTCGGCTCTCGTTGGTTGCTTTGCCGATCTCGGTGGCGGCATCCCACTTTGTCGCAGGTTGCGACGAAGTTTGTCCGTATCGCTGACCTTGGCGATTCAGCACCTCCATCTTCGCTTTGTAAGCGTAGGCTTTTTCCGAGGGCAACAAATGCTCTCTGTGCAGATTGGAATCGATCATACAAAGTGTTGCTTCATCGGGGTCAAGGTCGCGGACAATAACGGGAATGGTCTCCACACCAAGCTTCTGACAAGCAGCATAACGGCGATGTCCCGACACGATCTCATAACCACCGCGTCTTGGCGTTACGATCAAAGGGGTGAGGACGCCATTCATTCGTATGCTTTCCACAAGCTCCTGCATTTCCTCATCGTCGCGGACTTGGAAAGGCTGTTCTGCCCTCGGGTGTACGTTGCGCAGCAGATAATACTGCGTGGTTTCGGTAATCTGTTCTTTTAATTTCTTATACATTTTATCTCTCCTGCTCTTTGTGTTTTTGTTTGGTTCTATCCGGCACAAGACGCTCCTCGCAAGCCTTTTCGGCGGCTATGGCTTTGGCAAGTCTTATCGAATCGGATAAAATATCGTCCGCAAGGTTCATCTCCCTGCGGACGTTCGTCATTTTCTTTGTGATTGCGCTTCGCTCAGCGCTGTTTTTCTGTTTCTCCTCGTGATCAGTAAGGCGACGTCTGCGATTATCAACCGCCTTTCTCTCGCGCTCCAAATTTTGAAGCTCGGCTTTTCGCTTGTCACGGAACGCGGTTACATCCTCTGTGGTGTGAAGCTCGTACCAACTCATAAGGCGTATTTCTCGGCAATAACGGTCATTGTTGATTGCCTCCTGCGCGAAATAAGGTGCTGCGATCTCATATTTCGGCGGCATCCTCTGCTCCTTGGTGAACGGATCATCATACGGAATCCCCATCAGCTCAAAGAAGATCATAAACAGAATCTCAATGGTGGAATACTGTTCCAATGCCTTCATTTGCTTTTCAAGCTCACACGCCACTCGCCGTTGCAGTTTACGAATATGCGGCACGGGCTCTTTGTGAAGGTTGTCTCGGATTCGCCTCTCAATGGCTTCAAGGGTATAATTTGCTGCCAAGCTATCAATACGAACAGGCTTGCTCCAACCCTCGGTGATAACCGAGAGGTGTTTATACTTGCTATCTCGCACAACAACGTAACCGAGATATTCTAAGGCTTGTAAAAAATACTTATAGCTGATATTGCTCCGTATTGCACGGTCGATATCGTGGCGCAAAATCGATGCGTGTGTAACCTTGCCTTGCTTTTCTGCAATCCATGCCTGCCTCGGTACTTTCTTCGGCATGGGATTCTCGATGATAGATAATTGATGCTGACGGCAAAGCTCGTCGGAAACCCGGCGCAACTGCCTATAACTGCCTTTCTGCCAACGGTATTTCTTGCCGTCCTTAAAGGATACGCTATTGATGACGAAATGGTTGTGCAGAGCCGACGAGCCTTTTACGTGGGTTGCCACGATGACCTCAAAGCGGTCACCCCACATTCGCTTGGCTGTCAGTACACCGATCTTGTGACATTCCTCGGGTGTTAGTTCACCCGGCTTGAAGCTTTGATATCCGTGATATCCGACGATGCCGCCGCGCTTGCCGTATCGCTCTTTAGTCGCCGTCATACGCTCAAAGGCAAAATGAGGCGAGCAGTTCAACCCCGTAACGTAATACTGCTTTTCGGTCTTGCTACTGTCGGCAGCATAAGTCAGTACATTTTTAAGATCGTAATCGGGATTGGCGGTTTTGTTTGGATCTTTGACGTAAGCCACCACGTCGCGTATCGTTCCTCTCACCGCCCATAGCGAGGTGGTTGCCATCAGCTCTCACCGTCCTTTGCCTTGTACTTGGAGCGGATAAAGGCGTGAAGCTCATAGCCAACATCATCCGCATCCAACGCCTTTTCGAGCCGACCAATGCAGTTGTAGCAAGTTCCCGCCGCCTGCGATAGCCGATTCTCAATCAAGGAACGGATATACGCCGACATATCTCCGCCGCACCGCTCGGCTTCGCGCTGCAGCTTGGCTTTCAAGTTCGCGTCCATTTTGACCGTGACGCGCTCGGTCATTTTTTCTGTTTTACTCATTTGATTTGTCCTTTCCAATTTGAGGGTATTAGGGATTAATCCCTAAAGAAAAAAGCCAATCTCTCGGATTGGCTCAGCAAGCGTTATAACACTTGCTATGCTCGTTAAAGTATCGGACATCGTCCGCCACTTCTCTTAACTGGTGTCCATTGGATCAC
>JAZSBL010000022.1:0-12935 GCA_045602385.1 Eubacteriales bacterium
AAGAAGGTCTGCATCGTCGGCGGTGGCGTTGGTTGCGCGATCGCTATGCCTATCGCAGAGGCTCTTCACGAGATGGGCGCAGACGTTACAAGCATTATCGGATTCAGAAACAAGGATCTCCTTATCCTTGAGGACGAGTTCAAGGCTTGCTCCAACACTCTTCGCGTTATGACCGATGACGGCTCCTACGGCGAGCACGGTAACGTAACCGTTCCGCTTAAGGAAATGCTTGAGGCGGGCGAGAAGTTTGATATGATAATCACGATCGGTCCTCTTATCATGATGAAGTTCGTTGTTCTTACGGCTAAGCCCTTCGGCACTCCCGTAACAGCTTCCATGAACCCCATTATGATCGACGGTACGGGAATGTGCGGCGGTTGCCGTCTTACCCTCAACGTTGACGGTAAGAAGGTAACTAAGTTTGCTTGCGTTGACGGTCCCGACTTCAACGGCTACGAGATCGACTTTGACGAGGCAATGTCCAGAGGCAGAATGTATGCCGACTTCGAGCGTCACGCTCACGACGATGCATGCAATCTCTTCAAGAAGGAGGTACAGTAATTATGGCAAAGGCAAACATGAGTCTTACAAGAAACGCTATGCCTACGCAGGACCCTCAGGTTCGTGCGCACAACTTTGACGAGGTTGCTCTCGGCTATACCGAGGAAATGGCAATCGACGAGGCAAACAGATGCCTCAACTGCAAGCACATGCCTTGCGTAAACGGCTGTCCCGTTAAAATACATATCCCCGAGTTCATCTCCAAGATCAAGGAGGGTGATTTCGAGGGCGCATACCAGATAATTTCCAAGTCCTCCTCTCTTCCCGCAGTTTGCGGCCGCGTATGTCCTCAGGAAGTACAGTGCGAGTCCAAGTGCGTAAGAGGCATCAAGGGCGAGAGCGTTGGTATCGGTCGTCTCGAGAGATTCGTTGCTGACTGGCACAACACATTCGCAACAGAGGCTCCCGAGCGTCCCGCAAGCAACGGCCACAGAGTTGCTGTCGTAGGCTCCGGTCCTTCCGGTCTTACTTGCGCAGGCGACCTTGCAAAGAAGGGCTATGAGGTAACTGTATACGAGGCTCTCCACACAGCAGGCGGAGTTCTTGTTTACGGTATTCCCGAGTTCCGTCTTCCCAAGAAGATCGTTGCAAAGGAAGTTGATACACTTGAAAAGCTCGGCGTTAAGGTTGAAACAAACGTTGTTATCGGTAAGACACTTACCATTGACGAGCTCTTCGATATGGGCTATGAGGCAGTATTCGTAGGTTCCGGCGCGGGTCTTCCCAACTTTATGGGTATTCCCGGTGAGTCATACAAGGGCGTTTACTCTGCAAATGAGTTCCTTACCAGAAGCAATCTCATGAAGGCTTATCTCGACAATCCCGAGACTCCTATCATGAAGGGTGGTAAGGTTGCTATCGTCGGCGGCGGTAACGTTGCTATGGACGCCGCAAGAACCGCTCTCCGTCTCGGCGCAGAGAAGGTATACATTGTTTACCGTCGTTCTATGGAGGAGCTTCCTGCTCGTAAGGAAGAGGTTGAGCATGCCGAGGAGGAGGGAATCGAGTTCCGTCTTCTCTGCAATCCCACAGAGATCGTTGGCTACAACAATCCCGAAGATCCCAGAGATCCCAAGAACGGCTTCGTTACAGGCATCAAGTGCATCAAGATGGAGCTTGGCGAGCCCGACGCAAAGGGTCGTCGCCGTCCTGTTGCTATTCCTGACAGCGAGTTTGAGATCGAGGTTGATACAGTAGTTATCTCCATCGGTACTTCTCCTAATCCCCTTATCAAGTCCACAACAGAGGGACTTGAGGTCAACGCTCACGGCGGTATCATCCTAAACGAGGACGGTCTTTCCTCTCGCGCGGGTGTATACGCAGGCGGTGACGTTGTAACCGGTGCGGCAACCGTTATCAGTGCAATGGGTGCAGGTAAGACTGCTGCTAAGGCTATCGACGAGGCACTCAGCAAATAATAAATATTGTTGAATACAAAAAACACGGGAGATCGCTTGTCCGGTCTCTCGTGTTTTTGTTAGTTCAATTACACAAAAAACCTCATTTTTCCATTCATATAAAAAAGTCGCTTGAGCAAAATAATATCAGAGACGCAAAGCGGGTCTGATGCGCAAGGGTATTCATGCGAACGAAATAATGTAAATTTCGCGCCGCGGATACTGTTTGCAATTCTCAAACGGTCTGCGGCGCGGCTCGATTTATTATAGATTAATATGAATACGGCCGTTTCGCATATCGAAACGGAGCTTTAAGGAGAAAATTATGGCAAACAAGAATGCTAAGAAGGCTCTTGAGCAGTTCAAGATGCAGGCAGCAAGTGAAGTAGGCGTAAACCTTAACAATGGCGGTTACAACGGTGACCTCACATCTCGCCAGGCAGGCAGCATCGGCGGTCAGATGGTTAAGAAGATGATCGAGTCCTACGAGAACTCTATCCAGGCTAAGTAATCAAAAACCCATTTCACGCTTTGTGCCGTCCTGCCGCTGGCAGGGCGGCAAATTTACATACGAATCCCGTCAAGGTTGCGGCGAATCCCGGGAATGTCGATTTGCTCCAATTTCTCCTTGACATTAATGGTAAAATATGGTACAATGAAAAATAGTTCAGGGGCGAGATTTCGTCTGTGTATCGAGAGGATATTAAAGGGAGATTTTTAGTATGCTTTTAGCGTTGGCTATTGTTATATTTATCGGTCTTGCCGTTGGCGGGGAATGCGTTTTCCGCGGGCGAGGACGCGGCTTCAAGGCTTGCATTTTCAGCCTGAGTTTTTTGAAAAAATTTTTATTTGAGTTTATTGCAACCGCGGTTCTGTTTTTAGCTATCCATTACGACTATTTCGCTATATTTAACATGACGTGGTTCAAGCTTCTGATATTCTGCTGCATAGGTCTTGGCGTGGTGCTGATCGTAGCCTGCTTCTCGTCATTCAAGAGGGCATCCCTTGAATCCAAGGCTTGGTGGGCCGCTCTTGTCTGCATTGCTTGCGTGCTTTTCTCCGAGATATTTATTTTTAACTCGCGCGCGATCCAATCTCACGAATACGAGCAGCTTGAGCTTTTGCCAATGGGAGAGGTCACGGCTTCCTCCATGCGAGCAGACGGCGGTCATCATATAAGCAAGGGAAAGACGGCGACATTCGAGGTGGTTGACATCTCTACGGAGATCAAGAACCTTTATCTTGATATAAGCGTATCGAATAATGACGGCGAGGAGATCCCGTATACCGTAAAGATCGAGGCTACCGACAAGGCAAACGAGCTTTATATTACCTCGATACCGACAAGAAAGGTTTTCAGCAACACTCCAACCGAGTATATCCCCATGCAGCTTCGCGGTGTCTCGGACAAGCTCAGAATAACGATCACTCCCGACTCCTCCGTGGAGGCTGACGTCTATATGTACGGCATATCCGCCAACACACCAAGGCCCTTTGAGCTTAACGGAACACGTATGTTCATAGTGTTTGCGATAGCGTTTTTGCTTTATCTCATATCCCCCGCAAGCCCCTTGTATAAAAAGAAGCGTCCGATTGCAAAATGGCCCTTTGGCACTACGGCGATAGTTGTATGTCTTGAGATTTTGGTGATATTCCTTATCATTTCTTCCTCTTCTCACTATCTGCAGCTTTTAGCAAAGCACCAGGCGCAGTATCAGCAGCTGTCCGAATCATTCCTTAACGGCAAGCTTTATCTTGAGGAAGAAGTCCCCAAATTCTTGCTTGAAATGGAAAATCCCTACGACTACGCGCTCCGCCGCGCGCAGGGCAAGACCTATTATTGGGACTCCGCGCTCTACAACGGGCATTACTACGTTTATTTCGGTGTCGTTCCTTGTCTTTTAACCTATCTTCCTTACTACGCGATGACGGGAACGCATCTTTCAAACGATATTTCGCTCTTTATTTTCGCTATATTCTTTATCATCGGCTGCTTCGCGCTTGTAAAACAGATCATCAAGCGCTATTTCCCCAATAGCGGCATATCTTACGTTTCCTATCTCATAATTTCGCTGTTGATAGTTAACGGAAGCGGACTATTGTTTATGGCATCCTATGCTGACATGTATTCGGTGCCTATAATGGCGGCTCTTGCATTTACCGTGTGCGGTCTCGCGCTTTGGCTTGCGGCCCTGAATAACAAAACGTGTCGAATATTCAAGCTTGCGCTAGGCTCGCTTTGTATGGCTCTGGTGGCAGGCTGCAGACCAAATCTGCTCCTGTTCTCGGCATTGGCGATACCCTTCTTTGTCGGCGAGGTGATAAGGGCATTCAAGGAAAAGAAGCACTTTGAGAAGGCCTCTGTGGTTAACGCTCTCGCCTTTGCTATACCGTATATCCTTGTTGCGGCGGGAATTATGTGGTACAATTACGCGCGCTTCGGCTCGCCATTCGATTTTGGCTCCAACTACAATCTCACCACAAACGACATGACCTCGCGAGGCTTTATGTGGGAGAGAATGCTCCCCGCAAGCTATTCGTATCTATTCCAGCTGCCCAAGATGACGGCAACATTCCCATTTATCCGTTACGCGGATTTCGACACGACCTATATGGGTGTGACTATAAGAGAGAGCACCTACGGCGGTATCTTCTCTTATTCGCCCATGCTGCTTTTGATATTCTGCATCCCGTGGGTGAAGGATATTCTGAAAAAATACCGCGTCTACGCTCCCGCATTGATCCTTACGGCAATCGGTATTGTAACAGCTTTGCTTGACGCGCAGTTTGCGGGAATTCTTCAAAGATATTTTGCCGATTTCTCGCTTATGCTTTATCTGGCGGCGGCATTTATCCTGCTTGCTCTTATAAACGAGTTTAAATCGGACAAGCAGAGATACTTCATTCGCGCGGGGCTTATGCTTTGCGCAGTTGTAATGACGGTATATCAGGGCGCGCTTATAATGCGAACCTATGATATAACCGGAATTTTACCCTATTTGTTTTGGTATTGATTAATTCTAATTGCCCGATTAACCTCGGGCGGAACGGAGAAAAACGTGACTCAAAAGAAAATTGCGGTGCTTTTGCCGTGCTACAATGAGGAACAGACGATCGAAAAGGTAATCAAAGACTTTCAGCGTGAGCTGCCCGAGGCGACGATTTACGTTTACAACAATAACTCCACCGACAGAACTGCGGAGATCGCCTCCTCTATCGAGGGTGTCATAGTCAAGAACGAGTACCGACAGGGAAAGGGAAACGTTATCCGCAGTATGTTCCGTCAGATAGACGCCGACTGCTATATTATGGCTGACGGCGACGACACCTACCCCGCAGAGCATGCGCGCGAAATGGCTCGCCTTGTCCTTGAGGAGGATATGGATATGGTCATCGGTGACCGTCTTTCATCGACTTATTTCGTCGAAAACAAGCGCGCCTTCCACAACTTTGGAAACAAGCTTGTTCGTTGGCTTATCAACAAGCTCTTTTCGGGCAATATCAAGGATATTATGACCGGATACAGGGCATTCAGCTATGATTTCGTTAAGCTTATGCCTATCGAGAGCAACGGCTTTGAGGTTGAGACCGAGATGACTATCAACGCTCTCGACAAGAAGTTCAATATTTGCGAGATACCCGTTCAGTACAGGGACAGGCCTGAGGGCAGCGTTTCCAAGCTCAACACAGTAAAGGACGGAATCAGGGTCATCAAGACTATCTTCAGAATGTTCAAGAACTACCGCCCGATGTTCTTCTTCGGACTTGTGTCTGCCGTGCTTTTCCTTGTGGGAGGCGGATTCTTTATCTCGGTATTCGTGGAATTTCTGCAGACGCACGCAGTTTTGCGTTTGCCCACTCTTATCGTTTCAACGGTAGCGCTCCTTGCCTCGATAACCTTCTTCTCGGTGGGACTTATACTTGATATCATCATAAGAAAGCACAGACAGAACGCGCTTGTGCAGATAAATTGCATGTCTAAAAAACAATAATAAAAGACAGACCGTTGGTAACCGACGGTCTGTTTTTTGTTTTATCGACTTACTTTTTTATTGATTATAGGTGACAAACGGGCTAAAATGTGCTATAATTAATTAAATGGGCGGCTTTTTGCCGCAAAATAAGTAAAAACGAGGTCTGAATAAAATGAAAAAGACATTTCTTAAAGAATATGCGCGTCTGCTCGTCAGAAGCGGAATTGCCGTAAAGAAGGGCGATATAGTTATAATCAACGCGGGACTTGATCAGCCCGAGTTCGTTAAAATGGTCGTTGAGGAGTGCTATCGCGCAAAGGCTGCGAGAGTTATGGTGGAGTGGTCCTATCTCCCCCTGACAAAGCTCAACGTAAACAATATGAGCGCGAAGCTCCTTGGCAAGGTTGAGGCATTTGAGGAAGAAAAGCTCAAATATCGCCTTGAAAACAACGTTGCAATGCTCCATCTCGTGTCCGACGATCCCGACGGGCTCAAGGGCATCAATCAGAAGAAGTACGCAGAGGGTATGGCGGCTAAGATGAAGGTCATCAAGCCTTACAGCGATGCTATGGATAATAAGTACAAGTGGTGCATCGCCGCGGTTCCCGGCGAGGCTTGGGCTAAGAAGGTCTTCCCGGGTGAGAGAACAAGCGTTGCCGTTGAAAAGCTCTGGAATGCTATTCTTCTCGCATCCCGCGTTATCGACAAGGAGGGCAATCTCCTTGACGCGGGCGTTGAGTGGATGAAGCACAACGCAAGCTTCAATCGCCGTTCCAAGATCCTCAACGAGGCAGGTCTTGTTGAACTTCGCTATAAGGCTAAGAACGGAACTGATCTCCGAGTCGGTCTTATTGAAAACGGTAGCTTTATGGGCGGCGGAGAGAACACTCTCGGCGGAGAATATTATAATCCCAACATTCCTACCGAGGAGATCTTCACATCTCCCAAGGCGGGCGTTGCAGAGGGTATAGTTTACTCCTCTATGCCTCTTTCATGGCGCGGTGAGATAATCGACAATTTCTCGCTCCGTTTCGAAAACGGACGCGTTGTTGAGGCCAAGGCGGAGCAGAACGAGGAGCTTCTCAAGACTATGGTTGGAATGGATGAGGGCGCGTCTATGCTCGGTGAGTGTGCGTTCGTTCCCTATAATTCCCCCATTCGCGAGAGCGGTATCATGTTCTACGAGACATTGTTTGACGAGAACGCGGCTTGCCACTTCGCTATCGGCAGAGGATTTACCAACACGATCGTCGACTACGACAAGTATACAAACGAGGAAATGAAGGAGATGGGTATCAATGATTCCGCTCTCCACGTTGACTTTATGATCGGTACCGATGACCTCTCTATCGTCGGTATCAAGAAGGACGGCTCTGAATTCACTATATTCGAAAACGGCCTCTGGGCGTTTTGATTAGAAGGGGATGCGAGGGAGGACGCGGTCGCTTTTTGAAAAAAGCTCCGCAAAAACTTCCCAAATAAAATGGGCTAACAAACCCATTTTATAACCCTAACCGGCTACATTATTTATTCTTATGAAAGTTTTTGGGGGTGTGGACCCTTTTCTCAAAAAGGGTCCACGTCGCGCCCTCACAGAAAGGAGGAGATTATATGTCAAGAAAACCGAAGCCGAAAAATACGTTGAGCGCGGGCGAGCGCGCGGCGTTATACGAGGCGGCAGAAGCCGAAAAGCGCGCCAAGATGAGTGCGGCGGCTGAATCTGACGTACAAGAGAAGGAGCAAAAACCGATAAAGGCAGAGAAGGTCAAGGTCGAGCTTCCGAAGCCGCAATATGCGACGGTGCGAGTTGACATGTCGATGGCGACCGACGAGGTAAAGCCGATGCACGGAATGTGCAACGGACCTGTATCATACGGTGCTGATATCTCCTCGCTTTTCCGTGAGATCGGTGTTCCGTACGTTCGATTTGACGGGACCGATACGCCTATTTCGGGTTATGCGGTCGATATATCGAGGATATTCAGAGATCCCGATGCAGATCCGCGCGATCTTTCAAATTACGATTTTACTTACACGGACAGATACGTTGCCGCGGCGCACAATGCGGGGGCAAAGGTGATTTTCCGTCTTGGCGAGAGTATTGACCGCTGGGGTCTTGGCAAAAAGGCGCTTTATCCCAACTACCTTGACGCCTTTGTCGAGGTATGCGCCAATATAGCAAGGCATTACAACGACTATCTTGCCGACGGCTACGCTTACGGTATTGAATATTTTGAGGTTTGGAGCTTGGGCGAGCGCGAGGACAGTGAGAAGGCGTTTGAGATATATCGCAGAGTATCCTCGGCACTGAAGCTACTGGACAGCGGCATCAAGGTTGGCGGAATGTGCTTTGACGTGCGCTCCGGCGCGCTTCGTGATTTCCTCAAATTCTGTCGCAAGACGCACTCTCCCCTTGATTTTATTACCGTTTCGTCCTTTGATTCTGCTCCCAATGCTCTTGCAGAGGGTGTGCGCGAGCTTATTCCCGCGCTTTACAATCTTGGATTTGGTAACACCGAGATAATTGTTGGTGCGTGGAGCTATATCGACCGTGAGGCGATAGAAAATCAGTCGTTACAAAGGATTTTGACCTCTGGCGAGGACAAGCATGCGGAGCTCAGGAGAAGGCTCTTTGATTCCGGGCGCTCGGTAAAGGGTGCGGCTTACGCGCTTGCGTTTATGATAGCGGCAAGCAGGATCAAGGAGGTCAAGATGGCCTGCTTCTATGATGCGCAGCCGAGCATTTCTCCTTGGTGCGCTATATCCGACAGGTACGGCAACCGCGAAAAGGCCTTTTACGCGTTCCGCGCCTACGGAGAGCTTTACCGCGCGGGTAGGGAAATATACACACTTTGTGACGAGCCTGAGGGATTTTCGCATTCCGGAATCTACGCTATGAGCGCTATCGGCGAGGGGGCGTATTACGTTCTCGTCTCCTCATTTGACGGTTGCGGAATCGTTGATATACGTCTTGATTCCATTCCGTCCGACATTTACACCGCAGACATCTACATGCTCGACGGTGTTAAGGATATGACCTTAGCCGACTCTATCCCGATAACGGGAGATAAAAAGCGCCTGATACTCAACATAAGCAAGTATGGCGCGGCGATGGTTAGATTGTATTGATGGGGAAAAGCGGGGAGGAACTTTTGCAAAAGTTCCTCCCCGTACCCCTCCTCAAAAATCTTTATTAGAAGGGGTTTGTTTTGGGGTGAGGTCTATTTTCCTACATAACGTAAAAGGAACACGGTGCTTTGCCGTGTTCCTTTTGTATTAGTCAATGTCTTCCTCGACCTTTGCGGGAGGATTCTTAAGCTGCTCGGGATGCTCGATAAGTCGCTTCCACATTTTGAATGCGGCGGCGTACTGGAATCCGTCGCAGGTTCTTTCGTCGGTAACGACCTTCATATCGATCACGCGCTTAACGTTTCTTTTACCGTGTCTGTCTATCTCTACGACCTTTCTCTTTGTTCCGTAAGAAACGAAAACGGGCAGGTTGCCGAGGTTATAGATATGGTGATAGATAGGCTTGATGCCAAGCGAGCCCATACTTGTTATTATCATAGATCCCCAGAAGGGAAGCGCATCAATAAGCGCCTTGGGGCAGATTCCCCAATAGTCAAGCGCTTTGATCAGGCTTATTGTCCAACGGAAGGGAAGGCGGGGGAACTTTCTGAAGAATCCCGCGATACCGTCGGTTCCGGTATTATCGATATTGGTTACTGCGGCATTGAACTTCTCATAAACGTCATAGAGTGTATCGTGGGGATCAAAAACAACCTTGATACAGGTTTCGGGAGCAGACATTGTCATCTCCTTTTTAACCGTCATAACGACCTCGATGTTATTTCTTGCATATATACGCTGTCCGCTTACGAATCTGTTGAGGTATGGATATGCGGCGATAGTACGAACGTATGCCGCAAGAATGATATGGAGCATGGAAAAGTTCTCCTTGCCCGACTGCATCTCCTCGCGCACGATCTCGTCTGCGCGGCTTATCTCTATCTCCTCTGCAAACTGATTGCAGGCATCGCATCTGTCCTTCATAATGAAGGGCATTGCCATATGTATTCCGTCAAGAGTGCGGATCATTCTGCCCTCGCGTCTATCTCCAAAGCGGCGACGTCTCTTTTTCTTTTTAGGCTCGGGCTTTTTTTCTGTTGTCTCTTCTGTTTTTTGCTCGAGAGCATCCTCGGCAATTGGAGTCTGCATTTCTGTTGCCATAAAAAAGTCCTTTCTACATCATATAAGAATAAACTCTACTTAAATATTATAACAAAAATATGAACGATTGTCAAGTTCTTTTGTCGTATTACTGCGTATTATGGCGAATAGATATACTTCAAAATATCAATTTCGGATTGACAGAACATTAAAAGCATGATACAATAAACACATAAAGAAAACTTGGAGATTGATATGAAAAAGGTTGAAATATACACTGACGGCGCATGCCGAAACAATCCCGGCCGGGGCGGATGGGGCGCGATCCTCGTTTATGCCGGACGGGAAAAGGAGCTTTCCGGCGGTGAGAAGCTTACTACCAATAACCGCATGGAGCTCTCTGCCGTGATCGCGGCTCTCTCTGCCCTAAAGGAGGACTGCGAGGTGACTCTTACCACCGACTCGCAATACGTTGTAAACGCGATAGAGAAGGGCTGGCTTGACTCCTGGAGAAATAACGGCTGGCGCAAGAGTGACAAGAGCCACGTGCAGAACGTGGACCTTTGGGAGCAGCTGATCTCTCTGCTTGAACGTCACAAGGTCAGCTTTGTCTGGGTCAAGGGCCACAACGGTCACCCCTACAACGAACGCTGTGACGTGCTTGCGACCAAATTCGCGGACAGCTTTGGCGAGGATTAAGATAGAATATGCAGAGATGATTGGGGAAACCTTTTTGAAAAAAGGGTTTCCCCAAACCCTTTCCAAAAACTTTTAATAGTTTGGGCTGTTTTAGATGATTGTTCTATCAACAGACGTGGGGTTTTCTTAGGCCTCGGAGACTTGGCATGAGAGCGTGCGGAGCATTGTTCCCACAGTATACATGGTCGTGCTTATGCGTTTTACCATTCTTCTTGTCTTCATCATTTTGGAATTTTTAAAAAATGCCAGTGTTCCAACAAGCACTGCGGTCGATGCTCCCGCGATTATCAACGTTTTTTTAAGCATAAAAATATCCTCCCTTATTTGTGTGACATAAGTGTCTCCAAAAATGGGAGGATATATTCATTTTTTACTTTTCTCCGCCTCTTTTCATAAGGTGTTCGTAATCAACTATTGCCTGCCCGACTATCTCAACTGCATCATCGTAGTCGAAAAGCTCCTTGACCGCGGTCTCCTTATGCTCAAGCTGCTTATATACTGTGAAGAAGTGCATAATTTCATCGAAAATGTGCGATGGCAGCTCGTGGATGGATTTTATGTTTTTATATGTAGGATCTGAGAAGGGGAGTGCTATTATCTTATCGTCCTGCTTTCCGCCGTCTATCATTCGCATAGCTCCGATAGGATACACCTGAACGAGTGTCATCGGAAAGATCGGCTCCGAGCAGAGGACAAGCACGTCGAGCGGGTCCCCGTCATCGGCATAGGTACGCGGAATGAATCCGTAGTTCGCGGGATAGTGCGTCGCGGTATAAAGCACGCGGTCAAGACGGAGCATGCCTGTCTTTTTGTCAAGCTCGTATTTACAGCTGCTGCCCTTCGGTATCTC
This sequence comes from Eubacteriales bacterium, assembly GCA_045602385.1. GTDB lineage: Bacteria > Bacillota > Clostridia > Oscillospirales > CAG-272 > SVTX01. The sequence continues at coordinate 11,652 of JAZSBL010000022.1, forward strand.
GATAACGGCGGCAAAGTTTGACGGGTTTATTTCCTCTACGGGAATTTCATGCCAGATATTCATATGCGTTTCCTTTCTTGCTGTTCTTTTGTTTTTGTAGGTTTATTATTTTACGTAGTCAAATTCAAATCCGTACATTGAAACGGTATCGCCGTCCACGCAACCCTTTTCCTCAAGTGCCTTGAAAACTCCGCTCTTGGAAAGCACCTTCTGGAAGTAATCAAGCGACTCATAATTGGAGAAGTTGATCTGTCCCATAAGGTTATAGAGCCACTCGCCCTCAACGACAAATTTGTTGCCCTCGCGGCGAATCTCGGTGCTCTTGCCCGACGATACGTATGCGTCACTCTCGTCATACTCACGCTCATAAACAAGTACGGGGGGAAGGGTCTGGAGCTTCTTTTCGACCATCTTTATCATCTCGTCGAGGTTTTCGCCGGTATATGCCGAGATATACATCATCTCATAGCCCTTTTCCTTGACGTAAGCCTCGAATTTCTCTACGTCAACGACCTCGCGGTCAAGTGAATCGACCTTGTTTGCGATAATTATCTGCGGACGTGTCGCAAGCTCGGGGCTATATCTCTCAAGCTCACGGTTGATCGTGATTATATCGTCAACGGGATCTCTGCCCTCAAAAGCCGATATGTCGACAACGTGCAAGAGAAGTCTGCAGCGATCAACGTGGCGCAAAAACGAATGTCCGAGTCCCGCGCCGTCTGCCGCGCCCTCTATAAGTCCCGGTATATCCGCCGCGACAAAGCCGCGCTCGGGACCTGTCGAAACGACGCCGAGGTTTGGCGAGAGGGTAGTGAAGTGGTAATCCGCGATCTTGGGCTTTGCGGATGAGATTACCGACAAAATAGAAGATTTACCTACGCTGGGCATACCGATAAGTCCGACGTCCGCAAGCATCTTAAGCTCGAGAACGAGGTTCTTCTCCTCACCCTTGGTGCCACTCTTGGCAAACATCGGGATCTGTCGCGTGGGAGTCGCGAAATGGCGGTTGCCCCAACCGCCGCGGCCGCCCTTACAGCAAAGATAATCCGCGCCGTCGTTGTCGGTCATATCGTGAATGACCTTGCCGCTCTCCTCGTCCTTTATAAGCGTTCCGGGAGGAACGAGAATGACGAGATCATCGGCAGTAGCTCCGTGGAGCTTTCCGCCCTTGCCGTTACCGCCGTTCTCGGCAATAAATTTGTGGCGGTATTTGAATGCCAACAGGGTGTTGCAGCCGGTATCAACACGGAATATTATATTTCCTCCATGTCCTCCGTCACCGCC